>DAOLDI010000665.1:0-1558 GCA_035327445.1 Cyclobacteriaceae bacterium
ACTTTTTTTCTGCTCCGGATGTTTTTGATTATGTACCTGAATACCATCCATCAAAGCAAAAAATTTCTTTTCCCATTTGCTGCCTTCTGTATCCAAAGGACTGTCAGGACCACCTGATGAAATGTAAATGTCAAAACTTAAATCGGGCATTTCATGCTTTTGCCTTACTTCAAAAATTTCAGAGACAACATTACCCTGCTGAGCTTTTTTGAATGCTTCTACATGATTTATGATACCGCGCATTCCTTCGTTTTCTACACCATCGTTTAAATCGAGTATAGCGACTTTTGTGATATGCTGATTTTTTGAATTCAATGTTTTTGTAAGAATTTTAATGGAACAACAGAAAGAAGTTAAACTTATTTCGTTGTTTCCTCTATGATTAAATCTACAACAGCTTCAAGACTTCCGCTTTGCTGGTAAACCGCTAATTGGCGGTCGGCCCCGGTGCCCTGCGCTAAAATGTTGCGAATATAATTGATGGCTTCACGGCTGCCAAGTTCATCTACCACATCATCAACAAAATCGAGTAACTCAACAATTAATTCTTTGGTTTCAACTTCAGTTTGTTTACCAAAATCAATGAGTTTGCCATCTATACCATATCGGCATGCACGCCATTTGTTTTCGTTGATGAGCGCCTTGGTATACACAATAAAGCTCATGTTCTGCAGACGCAGTTTGTAAAGTTTGGCCACCAATGCCTGGAAGATAGCTGCGATGGCGATGGTTTCTTCCACCCGTGTGGGCACATCACAAATGCGAAACTCTATCGTGTCATAAAATGGATGCACGCGCACATCCCACCAGATTTTTTTAGCATTGTCAATGCAGCCTGTTTTAATGAGCAGGTTTACATAGTTTTTGAATTCATCCCAGCTGTTGAAGAAATCAGGAATGCCCGTGCGTGGAAATTTATCAAACACTTTTGTTCTGAATGATTTGAAACCTGTATTGCGCCCTTCCCAAAAAGGTGAGTTACAAGAGAGTGCATAAATATGCGGCAAAAAATAACGTATGGTATTCTGAATGTGAATAGCCATGTCTTTGTCTTTGATGCCCACATGTACATGCAAACCAAAAATGAGATTTGAGCGCGCGGCTTCCTGCATCTCATTTACTATTTCATCGTAGCGTGGGTTTGGCGTAATTAACTGTTTGCTCCAATGCGAAAAAGGATGTGTGCCCGCAGCACCAATTTTAAATCCTAAAGAATTGGCGATATCAGAAACCGTTTTGCGAAGATGCCTGATTTCATGGTATGCCTGTGTTACATCTTTGCAAATACCGGTGCCCACTTCTACAACAGCCTGATGCATTTCAGCTTTCACGCTGTCTTGCATGATGTGTGAAGCCAACTCTACAATTTTCTGGTCGTGCGAGGTGAGTTCCCTTGTTACTGGGTCAATCACCATGTACTCTTCTTCAACACCAAGGGTAAATGTTTCCATATAGATAGTTTACTTCTTGGTCGTCTTTTTGGCAGGAGCTTTTTTCGCTGCAGGTTTTGATTTGCCTTTTGCTGCGCCCTGTACAAAAGTTCCCCAGGTTAAATTAT
>DAOLDI010000666.1:0-1556 GCA_035327445.1 Cyclobacteriaceae bacterium
GATTTTGAGTACCGATGGCATAATTGCCATTTTTTAGCCTGATCATGACATTGATTATGGCCTGCTTAAAAACAGGATTGTAATTTGTATTCCAGGGTTTTATCTCAGCGGCTGAATATTCAAAAATGCCCTCATTAAAAGTGGAAATCAGATACTTACCTTCAAAAAATGGTAAGACTGATGATATCCTGATGTCTTTGAAGTACTCTCCGTTCGGAATTAACGCCAACTGGTTTTGATTTAACCTGGATAATCCTCTGCCGCGTTCATCTACCCAAAGTTCACGGTTAACAAAAAAGGAAAGCTCCAGCGGAAATTCTGGTTCAACTACGGTAATGGCCTCATTTTCATAAATATACAAGTTGCTGAAAGTGCAGAAGTACTTGCGCTCACCATCTATAAAGAGATTCCAGGTCTCATCAAAATTGCGAAATA
Source organism: Cyclobacteriaceae bacterium (assembly GCA_035327445.1). Lineage (GTDB taxonomy): Bacteria > Bacteroidota > Bacteroidia > Cytophagales > Cyclobacteriaceae > DAOLDI01. Next base: position 436 of record DAOLDI010000666.1, read on the forward strand.
CAGCCGGCAAACTATCAGCCAATGAGGTATACAGCAACCTGCCCGATTCATCAGGCAAAAAATAACCAAACTCACCCTGGCAACCTGCATATATTTTACCCGATGGGTCTACCGCAACACTGCGCATCTTAGAGCCATTAATCACCTGGTAAACCTCCCAGTTGCTACCGTCAAATTCAAGCAATCCGAAATTATTGGCTACATATAAAACTCCCCGGTTGTCCTGCGCCAAATGCCAGTTTTGGATACCAGCCTTGTATTCCAGGGTACTGAAGTTGCGGATAAAGGGCATTCCGGAAATGGAAGATTGCGCATGTGCCCCAAATAGCCCAGAAAGCCAAAAAATGAATAAGAGAGAAGTATTCCGCATTGGGTGATGTACCTATACCTGCACAATGTAGTACTTATTCATATCAGTAAGTAGTCAAAATATCAATAAAACGCCATTTTTTAGATGTTGATGTATTTTTGATGTAGTGCTATTTCAGCCCAGATGTATTTATGATGTGGACGTAAAATAGGTTAGGCAAGTAGAAGTAGGGATGTTTGAGTTCTAAACTCACCCGATTGCATAAACGGTGCATCGGGCAGGTTTGCAGTAAAAACCCAAAACCAATGCCTATTAAATGAGACTACTCCTCACCTTCTGCCTATCGATTTGCATAAGCTTCATTTCGTTGGGCCAATCAGCACTAGTTACCGGTAAAGTCAGCGATGAAAGCGGACTTGGCTTGCCGGGCGTCAGTGTTCAGATTAAAAACACCAATCAGGGTACAACCACAAACGCAGATGGTAATTACACATTAAATGTACCTGCCGATGCTACCCTGGTTTTCAGTTTTGTAGGATACAAGACTGCAGAAATTAACGTATCGGGCAGAAATGCCATAGATCTTGTACTCATTGAAGATTTAACTACCCTTAGCGAAGTAGTGGTAATTGGGTATGGTGTACAAAAGAAAAGTGTGGCTACGGCCTCTGTTTCAAAAGTTGAGTCAAAAGACCTGCAAGGCTTCAGCACTGCACGGGTTGATCAAATTTTGCAAGGTCAGGTTGCCGGTGTAACTTTTAAGTCAGCCTCAGGACAACCCGGTTCAGCACAGAACATCTTCATCAGGGGT
>DAOLDI010000667.1:0-1554 GCA_035327445.1 Cyclobacteriaceae bacterium
ATTACCCATATCTTTCACAAATATGCTGCTCTTAACCACATTGCTGTAGTCCATGCCGGCTGCCTTCAAAATTTCACCCATGTTTTTCATTACCTGGTGTGTTTCATCAGTAATGTTATCGAGCACTACAATGTTTTCAGGCTTTTTAATGGCGATTTGTCCTGAAATAAAAAGCATGTTTCCTGCTTGTATAGCCTGGCTGTATGGTCCGATAGGCTCAGGCGCATTGGCACTGTATACTACGTTCTTCGACATATTTTATATTTTTGAATCAAAAGCAATTTATGAATATTCTGGTTATTGGCACCGAAAATCAGTTTACTGAATTAAGAAATAAATTTGGTGAGCATTTTACTTACACAAGACTGTCGGATCAGGCAGATGCAGAACAATATCTGAAAACCAGCAATATTGTATTTGATTTTCTTTTGGATGAAGATCCTTACCAATTTGATGTTTACCGAACATACAAGAACCTCGTTGTTTTTGTAAATGCAACAAAGCTTTGCCTGGCAGAGATAGCATATATGTTCGATCATGAAATAGAGTGTGAATTACTCGGCTTCAATGGATTGCCCGGCTTTGTAAACAGACCATTACTTGAAGTAAGTGTGTTAAGAGAGAGTCAACATGAATTACTGAAAAGTATTTGTGATCAGCTTAACACAAAATATCAGCTTGTTGCCGATCGTGTTGGTATGGTAAGTCCGCGTGTGATCTGCATGATTATCAATGAAGCGTACTATACACTACAAGAAGGAACAGCCAGCAGGGCAGATATAGATGCAGGAATGAAACTCGGCACGGCTTATCCGCACGGGCCTTTTGAATGGGCCCAGAAACTAGGCATTCATCATGTTTATGAATTGCTTGAAGCTGTCTATGAAGACACCAAAGATGAACGCTATAAAATATGCCCGCTGTTGAAACGGGAATATTTATTACTTACTCAACCGTAACCGACTTAGCTAAGTTTCTTGGCTGATCTACGTTACAGCCTCTCATTACTGCGATGTGGTAAGAAAGAAGTTGAAGCGGTATAACAGAAATGATTGGCATCAAAGATTCATCAGTAGCAGGAACTTCTATTACAAACTCTGACATAGGCGGAATTTGTGTGTCACCTTCGGTAACAACAGAAATTACCCTCCCTTTTCTGGCACGTACTTCCTGAATATTAGAAACAATTTTCTCGTAAGAGCTATCATGCGTAGCAATAAACACTACAGGCATATTTTCATCTATCAAAGCAATGGGCCCGTGTTTCATTTCTGCTGCCGGATAACCCTCTGCATGTATATAAGAGATTTCTTTGAGTTTAAGTGCCCCTTCAAGTGCAACAGGAAAATTAAAGCCTCTACCCAGGTAAAGAAAATTTTTGGAGTCATTGAAAAGTTTTGCAATCTCTTTGATGCGATCATTTTGTAACAAAACTTTTTCAACTTTTCCGGGTAATGCTTCCATTTCAATTAACATTTCCTGGAAGCGCATTTCTTTTATTGTGCCTTTTTTGTGCGCAATCATCAGGCACATCATGCTAAGTACTGTTAGTTG
>DAOLDI010000668.1:0-1551 GCA_035327445.1 Cyclobacteriaceae bacterium
ACAGCAAGCAATGTTTTATCAGTGTTAAGAAATACAAGCACTGGCGCAGGTAATATAGGCTTTGCAACAAAACTAGACTATACCGTAGAACAGGCATATAGTGTAGCCATTGGCGACTTAAATGGAAATGGCAATGCAGACATTGCCGTGGTGAGCTACTTCCCTAACGAGGTTTCATTATTCCGTTATAATGGTATAGGTGCAGGTAATATCAGTTATGCGGCAAGAGTGATTTTACCCACCAGCAATAATGCCGTGAACGTAGCCATTGCAGATTTAGATGGGGATGGTAAACTTGACATGGCCATAGCCAACCAAAGCTTTGAGTCGGTTGCTGTTTATCGCAATACCAATGCCGGAACTTCTGCCATCAGCTTTGCTGCAAGGGTAGATTATGGTACTGCCCAAAACCCAAGTGCGGTTGCGATAGTTGACCTTGACAATGATGGCAAAAATGACCTGGCAGTTTCCTCACAATTCAGTTTACTTTCTGTGTTAAGGAACAATGGAGATGTTACCCCACCTCTCATTACCTCTTTATCTCCGGAAGATGATGCAACAAACGTGCTGGCCAATACAAACCTGGTCATCACCTTTAATGAGCCTGTTCAAAAAGGCAGTGGCAATATTATTGTAAGGGAAGAAGGTGATGTAAAAGAAATCATTGATGTTAGTTCGGGTAGTGTAAGTATTGAAGGTAACATTGCTACCATAGTTCCGCAACCATTTACAGCTGCTGCAGAAGCAAATATTGAATTTGCCCCAGGTGTTTTTAGGGATATGAATAACAATGAGCATGGAGGTTTGGTGGATCCAACAGCATGGAATTTTACCATTATCTCAGGCGCAGCAGAGCCAGGTGCACAGCCCACAAACCTGAATTTTACTGATGTTACTAACTCCTCTTTTACAGTAAATTTTGATGCAGCTGATCCAGTGCCTAATGGCTACATCGCCATTCGCAGAGAAGGTGCTTCACCAACTTCTGATCCAGCAGATGGCACGGCTTATACGGTTGGTGCCAGTTTAGGTGATGGGATAATAGCATATGTAGGTACTGCTACAAATTTTGAACAAAGTGGATTAAGTGCAAGTACAACTTATCATTATAAAATTTATAGTTACAACGGAACTGGTACCGCCACCAATTATCGCCAGACTTCTCCCTTAACCGGCAGTCAGGCAACTAGCGCAGGACTTGCATCAGAACCTACCGCACAACCATCAAGTTTGAGTTTTACCGGTGTAACATCAACTTCAATTACCATAAACTTTAATGCAGCATCACCTGCCCCAGATGGCTACATCGCTATACGCAGGGAAGGCGCTGCACCTGAAACTGATCCTGCAGATGGCACTTCATACAATGTTGGGGCAACACTTGGAAACGCCAGCGTTGCCTATGTTGGCAGTGCAAACACTTTTACTGAAAGCGGTTTAGCCCCTGGTACAACATATCACTACAAAATTTACAGCTACAATGGCAGTGGTAGTTCCATAAACTATTTACAGAACAATCCAATTATAGCCTCACAAAGCACGGCAACTGAA
>DAOLDI010000669.1:0-1536 GCA_035327445.1 Cyclobacteriaceae bacterium
CAGTAATAAAGTAAAGATATTTTTCCCGCTCACCGGCAGCAGTTATCAGTTGCTTCCGTTTTACTTCATAGGGAGACCAAATGCTTAACAGGCATTCAGATTCTTCTGGTTGTAAAGGCCTTATGGCATCAAATGCTTTTTGAAGGGATTGCAAATCATTCATATTGCAAGTTAAAAGGATTTAAAATTAGTGCATGATGCGATAAAAATTGCCCCTGATACTACCCAGCCAACAAGTCGCTAAAAGTTAACGAAAGCATCAGATTTTCTCTGCCTTGTAGCCAGCTTCCTGTAATGTCTGTTTAACTGCTTCTTCAGAAATTTCAGCATCTACAGTAAGTGTTTTATCGGCATGAGCAAGATCAACCTGCCATCGGCCTGCTCCAATTTTTTCGTTCATCGCAGGACTAACAGCTGCTATGCAACCACCACATTTGATATTGGTTTTGAATTTCATGGTTTAATAATATTTTAATTTTGAGTATTCATCTTTTGGTACTGGGTACTGGGTTCTTGTATTCATTGCTTAATGCCTAATACCCAATGCCTTGTTATTTTAAACGAAAATTAATTATGCTTAAAAATTTAATTTTATAAATCAACAAACTTTAATCGCAAACTATTACCTACAACGCTCACTGAACTCAGCGCCATGGCTGCAGCGGCAATCATGGGGTCTAGTAAAAATCCGTTGAGCGGGTACAAAACACCTGCTGCAATGGGAATACCAATAACGTTATAAATAAAAGCCCAAAATAAATTCTGTTTAATTCCCTTTACTGTTTTACCTGAAAGTTTTAAGGCCTTAGGTATGAGTTGCAAATCAGAACTTGTTAAAGTTATTCTGGCTACATCCATGGCAATATCAGTACCTTTACCCATGGCAATACCTACATCTGCCTGGGCTAATGCTTCGGCATCATTGATGCCATCTCCCACCATCGCTACTATTTTACCTTTTTGCTGCAAATCTCTTACAAAGTCTGACTTATCCGAAGGAAGTAAATTTGCTTTATAATTTTTTATGCCTACTTCTCTGGCCACTGCCTGTGCAGTTTGTTCATTATCACCGGTAAGCATATACACTTCAATGCCTTGCTTTTGCAATTTTTCAACAGCTGCTTTTGATGTAGGTTTGATTTGATCAGCAAGAGCGATAAGGGCTAAAGCCTCACCCCCGGCCCCTGCAAAATATATAACAGTCTTCGCCTGCTCTTGTAATTGTTTGGCCTCTGCCCATAGTTCATCAGTTATGATGATATTGTTTTCCTCTAGCAATTTTTTATTGCCGACAAAATATAGATCATCCTCATAAACTGCTTTTACACCCCGCGCTGTAATGCTTTCGAATTGCGCCAGCTTTACTTTGCTGATATTTTCTGCTTTCAATTTGTTGACAACCGCTGCAGCTAAAGGATGCTCTGATTGTAATTCCATACTGTAAAGTACTTGCTTAAATCTACCATCATTTGACTTCCAAATCAAATCAGTTAGCACGGGTTTACCTGCTGTAATGGTGCCGGTTTTATCAAGTAT
>DAOLDI010000670.1:0-1535 GCA_035327445.1 Cyclobacteriaceae bacterium
GCTTCTGATCAGTACATTGCCATTGTGGTGCCCGGCAGAATGTTTGCAGATACTTACAGAGAACGCGGACTGGCACCAGAGAATTTAAGTCGTACGCTCGAAGGTTCAGGTACAGTAACTTCAGTATTAATACCCTGGAATACCTGTGGTGCATATAATGCAGGTGTATTAGGCGTAAGCACCATCACCTATTTACCATTTGCATTTTTTAATTTACTGAGTCCTATCATGGTCATACTCATCACCGCATTTAAAATCAAGATTGCCAAATTGAATGGAGCAAAATAATTCACAGCAATCTGAAATTCGCACGCGCATCAGCAATGAAGAGCTGGATCAACTTCCGCTGCGTGCCTATGAAGGTAAAGTGAGTGTAATAACAGAAATTACTCAGCTAACAAAAGCATTTAAAGAAATACGCCAGCATGATTTTGTTGGCTTTGATACTGAAACCAAACCTACTTTCAAACGCGGACAGTGGCATCCGGTAGCATTGATGCAAATAGCAACTGAAGAGCGCGTTTACCTCATCAGAAATTTACAAACAGGTATTACCGAAGAAGTTTTACACTTCATGGAAGACGAAATGAAAACCAAAGCAGGTATTGCTTTGCGCGATGATTTATACGAACTCAAAAAACTGAAACAATTTAAACCCAAAGGCTTTATTGATTTAGGCACTTTGGCGCGCGGCATAGGCATTGAGCAGCAGGGTTTAAAAAGTCTGGCAGGTATATTTCTGGGTTTCAGAATTTCAAAAAGTATGCGTGTTACTAACTGGGAGGCTAAAGAGTTAACAGAAAAACAAATTATCTACGCTGCAACTGATGCCTGGGTATGTCTTGAGTTGTACAAAAAACTACAGGATAAAGCTGATCTCAGAAAAGCTCTACTGAATATTTAAACAATTTGCGTTTTCAGAAATTATATTTTGATAAAAGCTGTTGTACCGATAATCCATTTTAAACTTTTCATGAAAATGTTTACATACACCCTCACCCTGCTCAGCTGGCTTTTATTATGGTCTTGTGCCGATCGCGAAATTACTCCCGAAATCAGTGCAGATGATCCGGGCATCAGCCAGGTAATCATCCAATCTGCCAAACAATCTTTTAAAGTTGATACCATCAGCAACAAATTGAAAAATCCATGGGGCATTGCCTTTTTACCCGATGGCAGAATTCTGGTAACTGAACGCGCTGGTGAAATTAGAATAGTAAAAGATGGCAAATTGCTGGATGAAAAAATTCACAATGTACCAAGTGTTTATGCACGCGGACAAGGCGGCTTGATGGACATTGTGTTACATCCTGATTACGCCAGTAATGGCTGGATTTATTTGAGTTACTCCAAACCCGGCACAGGCGGTGGCGGAACTGTAATTGCAAGGGCCAAGCTGCAAGGCAATACACTTAACAACCTGGAAGAACTTTTTGTGTCAACACCTTTTACTACTTCAAGTGTTCACTTCGGGTCGCGCATTGCCTTTGATGAAAACAATTACATGTTTTTCAGTTCTGGTGAGCGTGGCAATA
>DAOLDI010000671.1:0-1529 GCA_035327445.1 Cyclobacteriaceae bacterium
CCATACACCAATAACTCACTTTGCTGCTCATTCAAAAAGTATACATCCATCTCTTCATTCCAGAGTTTGGCAATATCATGTGTTCCAATACTTGGTAAAACATTGCCCGATGTATAGAGTTGTATCTTGGCCATGTCATTTGTTTTGCCATCACTTAAGCTGATTATCAACTGATTTGCTGATGCAACAGCTTTAGCATTATCTCTTCTGTAAAACCTGCCAACTTCTGTAGCCGATACTTTTGCGTTCTCTTTAATGGTTAAGAATCCACCTCCTGCACCTACATATACCCAGAAGGCCTGGCCGGTGGCAATTACATTCTGCTCAGCTAAAGTGCCCCATTGGTCGGCAGGTACACCATCAACCGGCTCTGGCATATAGGCATACCTGAAATAATTGGGATAGCCTTCGCTGAAGTTATCGTAAATACCAATGAGCGATGAAATGTTATTGGCCTCCCAGCGACTTGAATCGATATCATTTAACCAGGCAATGGCCGATGGATATGGATTGCCAATCATGAACCAGGCTGCTTTGGCATTCTTAAACTCCCAGGTGATGGATCCCGATGCAATCTCACCAGTAAACACCAGGTCGGTAGCATTGGGGGCACGCAAACGATATCCCTCTCCGTTCTGTAAGCCGCTGGCGGTATTATGTGTTTTCCATCCACCACTCCCAACATTATATTTTAGTTCAGGATTTGCTGCAGCTTCTGTTACAGTATTATGTTTAAGTAGGCTAGCTCCTGACCAGTCTGCATCTAATACAGGCGGGGCTATGTAACGGAATGGTAAACGGTTGCCACCCGCAGGCAGGGCTATGATATGACGTTCAACAATTACATCTCCAACTACTGAGCCACCCGCCAGTATAGGTCCTATCTTACCATCAAGACTGGTTGAGTTGGTAGTGTTAATCAGTTCATCATTATTCGACTTCAGTACCAAATTACCATTTGACATAACTGCAGTGGCAGAGTTGATATTCAGGAAACTCGTAAGATTCAGGGTTTCAGTTATGTTTACATCTCCCGCTGATTTTGCAACCGCGATATTGTAAAAAGTATGATTAGCTGCATCGATATTTTGTGTAAGTGCAGCTACCAGATTAAGAGTACCTTCATTGGGAACAAAGGTGGCCGTAGCATCAAAATTGATTTGTCCGCTTACATTAACCTGTGCAGATGGAAAGCTAAGGCTTCTGCCTGCTAACAAATTAATGTTATGAAAATCGCAAGCAAAAGATACTGTGGTGTTGCCATCGAAGTTAACAGTACTGCTTCCTGCATCAACAAAACCACCGGTAGCGCCATTCACACTCCAGGTAGTGCCCAGCATATGGATGGTATGCGAACTGGCATTGAGTGTACCAGAAACAATATTCAAGGCTTCTCTGATACTGAAGTTACTGCCGAGCGATACTGTTGCAGCAGCACGATTAATATGCAAGCGCTTTAAGGTATTGGCTGCAGGTGCAAAGTTGATCTGATCAAGCGTACCTGCGCCTCCTATGCTCAATATGGCTTC
>DAOLDI010000672.1:0-1528 GCA_035327445.1 Cyclobacteriaceae bacterium
ACATTGCTTACATCCACAAACATTTGATGGCGAACTTTATCCCAGAAGGAAATATTTCCGGGTAAACCGCTCACATTAATTTCTGTCCAGCTTACACCCAAGTTAGTTGAGCGTGCCAATACACCCGGATGTTTGATTCCATAAATCTCATTACTGCCGTAAGTGCCTAACCTATCAAAACTGTTTTCAGATTGCAGCGACCAATTGATACCGTCTGTTGATCTTACGATTTTGTTGCCAGTACTGTACAAGAGTGAACCATCCTGTAGCTTAATCATTCTGGATTGAATGGGAATGTCTTCATTATTTACCTTAGGGTAATTCCATTGCCAGCTGGCACCCTGGTTGTTGCTGTACCAATACCCTCTGGGATCACCACGTGTAATGTGTAAGAGTGTGCCTGTTGGGGCAGCTAATATTTGTTCCGCATCAACATTGAGCAATGCATTCGGATTACTGCCATTTGCTTTTGACCAGGTACTGCCGCTGTTTACGGTATGGTAAACACCATCCTGGTCTGTAGCAGCAAAACCTTCTGTAGCGCTTTTCCAAACCATTTGCGCTGTGAAATAACCGTGATCACTGGCATTTACCTTGCCACGGGTTGACCACACCGGACTTGCACCATCAATGATTTCATATACTTGAGAGCCAAGACCATTAACATTCAGGTAAAGCTTATTATCTACCTTCGCCCACCTGGGCTCATTGAAATTAGGATTTGCAGGTGCGTTAGGGTAGGCGCTGAAAGAGCCTGCATTACCGGTTGAAGATGCACTAATGCGATAATTACCGGCAGCATCTCTGAAAGTGATGATGATTTTATCCGTAGGCGCTACCACGATACTCATACCATCATCAAAATTTCCTGATATAAATTGTCGTGAGAAAATACTTTCCCAATTATCAGAAGACCATGATTGACCTGTGCCGGGAAACTTATGTCGTAAAATTCCGCTGCTGCGATTTACGATGTACAAATCTCCACTGTTATTGAATGAGGTGTGTGAAACATTACTAAAGCTTTCCCACCAGTTGTTTCTGTTGTTTTCATAAATGGTATTCCAGTTGAGGCCATCATTTGTTGAAACATAGATGCCAACATTACCCGCAATTACCAACACATTACCTTGAGGCAGTCTGAATAATCTTTCCGGTACTTCAAAATCATAATTAGCTATTCTTGTCCAGTTGGTACCATTGTTTTCGCTTAGGTATATCCCATTATAAACACCCAGGAAAAACTTATTGCCTTCTACTAAAAAACTATGAATAAATGGAAGGGAATTTTGACTAAAGCGTGTCCATTCTGTTCCATTATTGGTAGAGCGATAAATTACGCCATTCATAAGCGCATAAAGTGTATTGCCGCTGCTGATGTATTGCAGCTGATGCACGGATCCACCCAATGGCCCGGCCAGTTCTGTCCAGTTGTTTTGTGCCCTGGAATTATAAAAGGCAAGCGAAAAAAATAAGAGTAAGTAAGTAGTAAAAAGTCTTTTCATATATGCACCTTTCATTCTCGTTT
>DAOLDI010000673.1:0-1523 GCA_035327445.1 Cyclobacteriaceae bacterium
GCAAATCAAGTTCAATACCTGCAATGTTGATGTGAATACCAATCCAGCTTGGTGCATTTAACACTTTAGCGAAATATTCAGGGTAACCATTCTTCCACCAGCCTACTCTTGTTTTATCCGGATAATAAACTCCACCCACATAAGTACCCTGATGTGTATCACCACTATATCGTTCTTCAAAGTTGGCGCGTTGCCCCATATGTCCGTTGCCCAGACTGCAAAGACTTTCTGAGATGCGGTTGAGCTCAGGAACAAAACCTTGTTCGATGATTAACCAGGGATCGTGTTTAATGTAATTCTTCATAGCCATTATAGATTGAGTAAGTCAGCATACTGCAGTTGCTGCATATTGGGTATTACTAAATTTGCTTTACCTAATTGATTGGGATGCCCTACTCCTACGCATTTCATTCCTGCGGCTAAGGCGGCTTCTACTCCGGCTTCTGCATCTTCAATCACCACGCATTGTGCTGGCGGTAAATCAAGTTTTTTTGCTGCCAGTAAAAATATTTCCGGGTCGGGCTTGGTGTGTTCAATCATGTTGCCATCAACAACAGCATCAAAAACATCAGCTATCTGCAAAAGCTGAATTACCTCTTGTGCGTTTTTACTGCTAGATGCTAAAGCAATTTTTTTGTTATTTGATTTAATGTCCTTTATCAATTCTGGAATTCCTTCAAAAATTTCTTCAGGTTTGATGGACTTGATATAATCTTTAAACCATTCATTTTTTCTGAAAGCCATTTCCTCCATCTCTGCAACTGACTTACTTACACCTGCTAATTCCAGAATAATTTCTAAAGAGCGCATGCGGCTCACACCTTTGAGGTGCTCGTTATCTGCTTCGCTTAAATCATAGCCCAGTTCTTTTGCTAAGCGCTTCCAGGCTAAGTAATGGTATTTGGCAGTATCTACAATTACACCATCAAGGTCGAATATTACAGCTTCAAGTGTTTGATTCAAGGTTCAGGAATTAAGATTCAAGAATGAAAATTTAAAATTGGATTGAGTTTGGGTTGAAAATATTTAGAAAAATAAAATACAGTTTGTCTATGCCTCAACCCCAACCCTTCTCCGGGGGAGAAGGGCGCCAGACTTTTTAAAACAAAAAGATTTTTTTCATTATGAAAATGAAAAACAAATAAGATCTGTAAAAACACATACCATAAAGTTCCAGTAATGATGTTCACATTCAATATTGTCAAAATTTAGTACCTCAAAAATAGGTTTTCGCAATGATTTTGTTGGTCTCTTCCAGCGATTTAAATACATCCCAGGTCCGGCTCTGTGTTCTGAGCGCACCTAAAACCTTTGCATAGCGCGCTGCCTTGATGTAATCTGTTCTATCATCCAATAAGCCGAAAGCCAAACCTCCCGCGAAGGAATCGCCACAACCGGTGGTATCTACCACATTATCTACCCACATGGCCGGAATCAAGGTTTCCTGGTAAGCATTGTCCTTCCAATAGTAAGCCATGCAGCCACGGGAGTCTAGCGTGATATACACACACTTCACACCCTTG
>DAOLDI010000674.1:0-1521 GCA_035327445.1 Cyclobacteriaceae bacterium
GATCAGCACGTGCTGGAAGCGTGTCGCTCCATCAATCATCGCGAAACAGAAGTATGCATTATCGCTGAACGCGACTTTCTCTCGGCATTGCAAGGGGGGTGTGCTGTTCCGATTGCCGCCCATGCACAACTGAAGAACAACAAGCTTCATTTTCGAGGTAATGTCATGAGCCTGGATGCCCGCGAAAAAGTGGAGGTGGAAATGGAGTTTGGTATTGAACAGGCCTCTCACGCAGGTAAGCTTGCCGCTGAAGAAATACGCTCGAATGGGGCAGAACAGATTATTAAAACCTTCCGACCGGCATGAATGTAAAGCCCCATATTGTTTTTACGCGCGAACCTGGTGTGGCTGCAACAAGCATGTTTAGCGAACTGGGATGGCAGGTTACAGCCCATGATTTTATCAGCAAACAGATTAGTATTCCGGAACATATTGTTCCTGATTTGATTCATAAACATATTGTAATCACCAGCCAGACAGGTGTAGAAGCCTTTTTGGTGTTGCTGAATCAATTTCAACTGGATCGCGAAGCATACAACGTCTTTTGCATTGAGCAAGCCACACAACAAGCTGCGCTCAAGGGCGGACTTAAAGTACAGGCAACTGCACCTAATGCTGCTGCCCTGGCCGATGAAATACTGAAACATACTGACATCCATGCGGTAACGCATATCTGCAGCAATCGCAGACGCGATGAGTTATCGGTTAAATTAAAATCAGCAGGTATAAAAGTGCAGGATTTTGTTGCCTATCGCACCGAGCCGACTCCGGTTTTGTTCAACGAGCCGTATGATGCAATCGTGTTTTTTAGTCCGAGTGCGATAGATAGTTTTCTTTCTCAAAACACTTTAGTAGACATTCCGTGTTTTTGTATTGGGAAAACCACCGAAACCCACGCCCGGCAAAAGGGCTACACCATGACGTTTACACCTGATGTGCCTTCGGAAGAAGCTTTACTGAAAACTTTGTTTGACTATTTTTCTAATTCATCAATCCATGTTAAAGAATGATTTGTTGTTAAGAGCGCTGCGACAAGAAGATGTTTCACGCCCGCCCGTGTGGATGATGCGTCAGGCAGGACGCTATTTGCCGGAGTATATTGAACTGCGAAAAAAATATGATTTCTTCACCCGTGTGCAAACACCCGAACTTGCGTGCGAAATCACCCTGCAACCCATTGATATTGTAGGCACAGATGCGGCCATCATTTTTTCAGATATTCTTGTGATACCACAAGCTTTGGGTATGGAGGTGCTGATGGAAGAAGGAAAAGGTCCATCATTACCCCGAACCATTCAAACACAAAAAGATGTAGATGCACTGCGCGTGGCTGAAGCAGCCGATGATTTGCAATATGTATACGATGCCTTGAGTCTGACAAAGCGTGAATTAAACAACCGCGTACCTTTGATTGGTTTTGCCGGTGCGCCCTTCACCATACTTTGTTATATGGTAGAAGGAAAAGGAAGCAAGGGTTTTGAAAAGGCCAAGGCTTTTTGTTTCACAAAACCCGACCTGGCT
>DAOLDI010000675.1:0-1498 GCA_035327445.1 Cyclobacteriaceae bacterium
ATTATTGTTAGATGACGCGCAATATCTGTACGATTGGTTAAAGGAGCGATATAGTGAAAACCAAATTGTAGTGTATGGCCGCTCTCTGGGCAGCGGTATTGCAGCGCATGTGGCGAGTATGAATAAGCCGCGCATGCTCGTTTTAGATTCTCCGTATTACAGTTTTTATTACAATGCCAGGCGGCATGGATTCTTCCTGCCGCTTAAGTGGCTGTTGCGCTATGATTTACGCACAGATCTTTATTTAAAGTCGGCAGATTTTCCTGTTCACATCATACATGGCACTAAAGACAGGCTTATTTCATTCAATCAAAGTAAGATGTTAAAGGCATTATATCCTGATAAAATTACTTTACATGCCATTGAAGGTGCCCGGCATAATAATTTGCCACAGTATGCTGAATTTTACGAATTGCTTTACGAGTTGTTGAATATGGATTCAATTTCTGTTACTGATTTATCAGAATTGAAAAATGATGAACAAGGAAAATACATCGATTGATTTTATGCGACTCTTCGATATACTTGCTTATCAAAAAAGCAAGTATCCGCAGCAACGTGCGCTCAATGCTTTTCAGTCTGGCACTTGGAAAGGTTATAGTATAGATGATATTCAGAAAAACGCAGATGCTTTATCTTGCTGGCTTATCGATCAGGGTTTACAGCAAGGAGATCGTGTTGCCACTGTACCGAGGCAGGGTAGCCCCACATGGTTAATCATTGATTTTGCCTGTCAGCAATTAGGTCTGGTAGCAGTTCCCCTGCATCCTGGATCTTCGCAGGATGAAATGGAGTTCATCATGCAGGAAACACAAGCAAAATTATGCATTGCAGCCGATGAGGGCTTGTATTACAAAGTACTTCCTTTAAAAGATAAGCTCAGCTCTCTGCAGCAAGTATATCATCTGCAAAAAAATGTGAATGGATATTTCGCAGCACTTGAAATTAAATCATTTGATAAGACTAAGCATGATTTATTAAAGCAAAGAAGAGATGCTGTGCGTCCAGACGATATGCTGGCCATCATGTACACATCAGGTACATCAGGCATACCAAAAGGAGTTGTGCTGAGTCATGCCAATGTAGTAAGCAATATTAAATCGATCTTAACGCTATTACCCTTACAAGCCGGACAAAGGGTGCTTAGTTTTCTTCCCTTCAGTCACATATTTGAACGAAGCTGTTGTTTTGTTTACATCTGCTTCGGATTGGAAGTTTATTTCGCCACAAGTCTTGACACCCTCATTCATGATTTCAGAACAGTAAAACCATATCTCTGTACCACAGTGCCGCGTACATTAGAAAAAATGTATGATGTATTACAACAACAGAGCATGGAACGTAAGTATTTTAAACGCAAACTCATCTTGTGGGCTGTGGCTATCGGTAAGAAGTATAAACAAGCAGGAAGTGGCGGATTTATTTTGCGTTTAAAACTATTATTTGCACAAGTACTGGTGTTAAATATCTGGAGACGGACGCTGGGAGGAAAAATTAA
>DAOLDI010000676.1:0-1492 GCA_035327445.1 Cyclobacteriaceae bacterium
ATTTTGCCCGCACCATTGCCATTGCTGCTGATGCCTTTCGTAGTTTTTGTGCTTAGCGTTTCCATATCAATTGCATTTTACCACAAAGTTCACAGAGGCATGCGCAAAGACCACAAAGCTCTTAGTGCCCTTTGTGTATATTTTCTTTGTGTCCTTTGTGGTTATAATCTTCAAAATATACACTCAATTCTTCATTAAAATATTGCAATGCATTTTTAACGGGTAATGGTAAGCCCCCACCCAGCATGCAAAGCGAACCTATTTCTAAAGTCTCTAACAAATCATCCATTAATTTCATTTCGATTTTGTAATCTGAAGTTCTGGCTTTTTCCAGCATTTCTTTTCCGCGTGTAGAACCCAGTCTGCAAGGAAAACATTTTCCGCAGCTTTCGTGTGCCGTAAATTCAAACAGATGTTCGATATAAAGTATCAAGGGAAAGTTCTCCGGAATACAAACAATCGAAGCATGCCCAAGCAAAAATCCTTCTTTGGAAAATGATTCGAAATCAATCGTAAGGTATTTGATTTTGGAAGCCGGAACTAATCCGCCCAGCGGACCACCAATGTGCATGGCTTTAACCGGCTCACGAAAACCTCCGCCCAATTCATTTACCACAACTTCAAGCGGAGTACCCATATCCACTTCATACAAACCGGGTTTATTGAAGTATCCATCTAAGGAAAGCAATTTGGTTCCGGTTGATTTTTCCGTTCCGATTTTGGCAAATGCTTTACCGCCCTTTTGCATGATGAAAGGAAGATTGGCCAGCGTCTCAACATTATTCACTACCGTTGGCAGATTGAATAAACCTTGTTGCGCAGGGAAAGGCGGACGAATGCGCACTTCCGGTCGCTGACCTTCAATGGATGAAAGCAAAGCTGTCTCTTCTCCGCAGATATAAGCGCCTTGTGCTTTGATGAGTTTGAAATCAAATGAAAATCCTGAGCCAAAAATATTTTCTCCTACTAATTTATGTTCATACAATTCAGCAATTGCTTTTTCAATTACCTCAATTGACTCCGGATATTCTGCGCGGATGTACAGCACGCCCATACTGGCATCGGCCAGGTAGCCTGCGATAATCATACCCATCAATACACTGTGGGCTTGATGTTCGAGTAAATACCTGTCGGAGTAAGCGCCTGGGTCACCTTCATCAGCATTGCAGACAATGAAGCGTTGCTCAGCTGCAGTGTTGCGGCAAGTTTCCAGTTTAATGGCCATCGGAAAACCCGCGCCACCACGACCTTTCAATCCTGATATTTTTAATTCTTCCTGAAGTTCTGCTGCGCTTTTCTTTAAGACATCTTCCAGAATCTTGTAGTAAGTTTTTAAGCCGGGAAACTTTTGAGTAAGAATACCCGCGCCAGTGCTGCCTATGTTATAATTATCTGCAAGTACAGTTTTATTTTTTTTGATGTCTGCAATCTGTTCAATGGCTTTGCCAGAATAATTTTTGCCTGCGTAATAGAAAGCTGCATTTTCATGACA
>DAOLDI010000677.1:0-1492 GCA_035327445.1 Cyclobacteriaceae bacterium
GATGTTGAGCTTGAAAATAAATACACTGACGACAGGGATAACTGGAAAGAAAAACTAGAGAAAGAAGCCGGTGTAGTAATACCCGTTTCTAAAGAAAGTGATGAGCTTGAGGAAGAAGAGGCGGCTGAAGAGGAAACTGAAGAGCAAGATAAAGCTATGCCGCTCGAAT
The DNA here is from genome assembly GCA_035327445.1 of Cyclobacteriaceae bacterium. Lineage (GTDB taxonomy): Bacteria > Bacteroidota > Bacteroidia > Cytophagales > Cyclobacteriaceae > DAOLDI01. Next base: position 170 of record DAOLDI010000677.1, read on the forward strand.
TGGAGAAGCCTGTAAGTAAACCCACAAAACCTTTAGTAATTGAGGAACCTGCATTTACCGTTGAGGAAGTAAAGCAAGAAGAAAAAGTTGTAGAAAAGCAACAACTCTACGATCCCACACTTGATTTAAGTTCTTATAAATTTCCTCCGGTTGATTTGCTCAATGAGTTTGATACCGGCAAAGTGCAGGTAACCAAAGAAGAACTTGAAGAAAATAAAGACCGTATTGTTGCTACGCTGCAGAATTTCAAAATTGGAATTCAAAGTATCAAAGCAACCATTGGTCCTACTGTAACTTTATATGAAATAGTGCCAGATGCAGGCATCAAAATTTCACGCATCAAAAACCTGGAAGATGATATCGCGCTAAGCCTTGCAGCCTTAGGCATTCGTATCATCGCGCCTATCCCCGGAAGGGGAACCATTGGTATTGAAGTACCTAACAAGAACCGTGAAATGGTGGGCGTTCGCTCTGTGCTCACTACCGATAAGTTCATGAATTCCGACAAAGAACTGCCGGTGGTATTAGGTAAGACAATCTCTAACGAAGTGTATGTTGTTGACCTCACCAAAATGCCACACTTGCTGGTGGCCGGTGCAACAGGTCAGGGTAAGTCGGTAGGTTTAAATATTCTGCTCACATCATTGCTCTACAAAAAACACCCTTCACAATTGAAGTTCGTATTGGTAGATCCCAAGAAGGTGGAGATGTCATTGTACAGCAAACTCGAAAGACATTTTCTGGCCAAGTTGCCCAATTCTGAAGAAGCCATTATTACCGATACGCGCAAAGTAGTGCACACACTCAACTCATTATGTATTGAGATGGAGAACCGTTACGAGATGCTGAAAGATGCTGGCGCCAAAAACCTGAAAGAATACAACACCAAATTCATTGCCCGTAAGCTGAATCCGAAAGAAGGTCATCGCTTTCTACCCTACATTGTTGTGGTAATTGATGAGCTGGCCGACCTGATGATGACGGCTGGTAAAGAAGTAGAAACGCCCATCGCACGATTGGCACAATTAGCCCGTGCCATTGGTATACACCTGGTAGTGGCTACGCAGAGACCATCGGTTAACGTAATTACCGGTGTAATCAAAGCTAACTTCCCGGCCAGGATATCTTTCCGCGTTACCTCCAAAGTAGACTCCCGCACCATTTTGGATGCTGGTGGGGCTGACCAACTCATTGGTATGGGAGATATGCTGCTTTCGGCAGGTTCTGAAGTATTGCACCTGCAATGTCCTTTTGTGGACACATCAGAAGTGGAGAATGTTTGTGATTACATTGCTGAACAAAGAGGCTACGATTTTGCTTATT
>DAOLDI010000678.1:0-1474 GCA_035327445.1 Cyclobacteriaceae bacterium
AGTGGCCTTCGCTGTCTTTGCTCGTCATCCAGATATCCTGGCTGCCATCTCTTCCATATGTATTATTGGGATGATTCTGTATGAAGTAATAAATCGTGTTGCCATCAGGTGTAACTACAGGCGCAGCTTCATGGTATTGTGTGTTTACAGTTTTGCCCAGGTTTACCAGCTCATATCGCATGCTGAATTCCTGTGCAAAAACACTTAAGCCAATCAAAACAAAGCCTGCAGAGAGTAAATACTTCATGGTTTTTAGATTTTAATCTTAAAAGTAAATCATTATTCGCTGTATATCCAGCTAAATATGCATTAATGCTGCTTATTCAAAAGTAGTTCAGCAGCTTCTTGCAAGTCTCTTGCCAGAAAATCTGCCGGCACTTCGGCTGATGCTTCCCCGATTTTAATGGTTTTGATACCTAATTTCTTTGCAGGGATAATATCTCTGTCTCTGTCGCCAATCATCCATGATTGTGTTGTATCAATGTTATATCGGGCGATGGCTTTTTCAAACATGAGACTGTCGGGTTTGCGCATGAGCGATTCACTTACGCTCGGATGCAGTGGCGCGTAATAAATATGATCGATGGTATGTAAACATTTTTCCTGCAGGTAGTCATGACAAGCCTGCATTTGGTGGAAAGAATAAATGCCTTGCGCTATGCCCGATTGATTGGTAACGATGATCAGGAGATATCCGGCTTTCTTGAGTTTAACTAAAGATTCAGTTACACCTGGCAGCATATGAAAATGCTCCAGTTCATAGGCGTAATTAACGCGGTCTTCGTTCAGTACCCCGTCCCGGTCAAGAAAAACACATTTATTTTTTTGTTTCATTATCGGACAAATATCTGTTTTTTATAGAAATACCTGCTATTCAAAAAAAGTTTGATTTGCATGGATAAAGCAAATTCATACTTTTGGAAATCTTGTCCTATGGCAAAATTGAAAAAAGCAATCGTCATCATTCCCACTTATAATGAACAGGAAAATATCTCTGATATCATTCATGCTGTTTTTAACTTAGATCAGCCCATTGATATCCTGGTGGTGGATGATAACTCGCCTGATGGCACCGGTGATATTGTGAAAATCTTACAGCAGAAATTTAATTCAACAGAGACAAGATTGCACTTAATCAGGCGTAAGGGCAAGCTTGGATTAGGAACAGCCTATATTACGGGTTTCAAGTACTGTTTAGCAGAGGGCTACAGGTATATCTTGCAAATGGATGCTGATTTTTCACATAATCCCAATGATCTTCCCGCCCTGATGAATGCATGTGAAGAATGGGGTGCGGGCCTGGCCATAGGTTCGCGTTATGCCACAGGGGTTAATGTGGTTAACTGGCCCATGGGCAGGGTTTTACTTTCTTACTTCGCCAGTTTTTATGTGCGCCTGATTACCGGTATACCCATTCATGATACCACCGCAGGCTTTGTGTGTTACCGCAGAGAAGTACTGCAAGCCATAGACT
>DAOLDI010000679.1:0-1471 GCA_035327445.1 Cyclobacteriaceae bacterium
ACATATAAATTTCAGAGATTTCGCCCGATTTAACCGCATCAACTATCAAGCGAGTAATTTCTCCTCCTCTGGCAAAGAATCCTTTGTTCTGTCTTTCCTCTAACTCAATTGTACTCCACACCCTAACTTTGAACAAGTGCTCGTATTTGGCGATGGGCTCAAGTGAATTAGGGTTGTATTGGTCATTATTCTCCTGCGCAAACAATGCTGTTGTGCAAGCAACAATTGCCAATGATATTAATCCGATTTTCATTGCAACCTTCATGTCTATTTAATTGGTATCTGTATAATTCCTTCAGAGCCTACAACATCAACTCTTTCTGCATCTCCCTTATAATTTCTTCTTTCAACTGTGCGTATATCAATGAAGAGCATATCACCTGGTCTGGCCTGACTTCTCCAGGCAGCAATTTCCACGTTCTCATTGTTAAACTGTTGTTGTTGAATAGGAGAAGTTCCTCTTACTAATGCAACTTCCATTCTTCTAATTCTGTAGTTAGCATCATTCGGCACTTCCTCTTTGAAGTTAGCTTCAGCATCAGCCGTAATTCGCATTGATGCAAGGGAGTTTGCTCTGATACCATCTTTTAAATTCACTTCTGCTGAGCCTATTCTGGCAGTATATCTTGGCTTAGGGATGTTCTTCACAGTAAAAGCTTCAGTGCCAATTACTAAGCCACCACTTGATACCGTTACAAAACACTCGCGTTCAGAAGGAACAACTATTGCTTGTCCTACTTTACTGCCCCTTTCAATTGCAGCACCGCGCGCTGAAAAGGTTGGATTATAATCAGTGCCTAAATCTGGTACCTCAAAATTTACAAGGTTGCCACAATTTCTGTACAAGGTTGGCCTGTTACCTGTAGTTACTTTAATCACCGGCTTAACAACAATGTACTCTTCTTCCAACTCGTATTCGTTATTGTTCAATACAATTTTAGCTTTAAACGATTGTCTTGAGCGATTAGTATTGTCGTAATTGCTTGCAGATGCAGTAAATTCCACTTTACCCATTTTAATGCCCGTTCTTGGGTCATCTACAACAGGAATTGGATCACCATTTCTGAACATTTCAGGAACCGCAGCTTTTGAAGATGCAGCAATAAACATATCAGCCACATATTTTGCACCAGCTGCAACAGTACTGCTTCTTGGCCTAACCATCGGCACAAGATCTTCGAATTTAACAACTGCAGCATCTGCATCCTGGGCAAGTTTATCTAATGCTTTACTCTCTTGCTCCAGCATTTCAACCTGCATTTGTGTTACAGACACAAGGCCAGCAACTGTAGGTGTGCTGTAGAATGTTATGGTTAGAAAGTCTTTATTCTGATGATCGGGATTATTCTTAAAAAACTCAATCTCCCTTGCAGGTCTTGCTAAAGCATCAAGACTAGTTCCTGCAATTCTGTTGAGCTCCTTTGTAAAATCATTTACATCTTTTTCAAATTGCTTACCAACAGGAGTGCTT
>DAOLDI010000680.1:0-1470 GCA_035327445.1 Cyclobacteriaceae bacterium
TTTACTCTCTGCCCCGAGTATTGATGAGCCCATACGGGCAGGTCAAACCACAGTGAGCGGAGGAGCAGAGGCAGGTGTTTACATTAACCTGAGAATTTTCTCCAGAACCGGAGGCACAGATGCAGCTCCCGTTTGGAGTTCAAGTCCTCGCGAAACACATACAGTATTTGTGCCTGCAGGTACCTGGCAGGTAGACTTGGATGGTCCGCTTCAGGCATATGATCGCATTGTGGCAAGGGCACAGAAAAGTCCTGATGGTAATGAATGTGGCTTAGGTGCCGGAAATGAAGCCAGCAGTACATCTATCACTGTGGTTGAACCCAATGAAATACCAGAAGCTTTTGATCAGTTTGTAGAAGTAGAAATAGACAATTTCGTTGAAATTGATTTAATCGCTACGGATGCTGATGGCGATCCCTTGAGTTTTATCATCAGCTCATGTCCGGCAAACGGAGTATTGAGAGATGCTATCACAAATCTGGTAATTGATTGCAGCGCGCCTTTCAGCTTATCTTCTAATAGGGTAAGATATACTCCTAATGCTTCATACCTGGGGCCAGACAGTTTTACTTTCATGGCTAACGATGGAGCGGCCAACTCAAATTTGGCAACCATTAGCATTGATGTTATTCCAATTAATAATCCACCCATTGCTGATGATCAATCTGTAGAAACAGATGAGGATATTCAAGTAGATATTACTTTGACCGGCACTGATCCTGATGGTGATGCGCTAAGCTTTATCATTGTCGCACAACCCTCCCATGGAACTCTTTCTGGTGCGGGTGCTAACCAGACATATACGCCCAATCCGGGATATAGTGGAAATGATAGTTTTACCTTTAAAGTGAATGATGGAAGGATTGATTCAGAAATAGCTACTGTAAGCATAACAGTCAATCCTGTTAATAAGCCCCCTGTGGCTGTTCCCCTTGCAAGCGATCAATGCATTGAAGTAATGGAAGATACTCCAGGCGCTATTGTTCTTCAGGCATCAGATCCTGATGGAGATGCTTTAACTTATATCATTGTAACGCCTCCTTCACACGGGACGCTAAGTGGAACGGCACCAAATCTTACTTATACTCCTGAGGCAAATTATTTTGGTCCTGATGAATTTACTTTCAAAGTAAATGATGGTGAATTTGACTCAAATGTTGCAAGTGTTTGTATAGAGGTAATTGGAGTTAATGATCCCCCATTTATAACCGGCTCAGTAAGTATTGTAAATTATGTTTTTGGAAATGGGGGAGTATTGCTGGATAACACCTTGCAAGTAAATGATCCTGATGATGCTACAATTGAAGGTGTTGAAGTAAGTATATCAAGTAATTTCAAAGTAGGTGATGAATTGTTGCTTACAACAGAGCCTGGCATAACTGCCAGCTATAACGCTGCTACCGGAGAACTATCTTTACTTGGAACAGCCAGCTTGGCGGCCTATAGCGCAACGATTTCAAGCATCATTTT
>DAOLDI010000681.1:0-1468 GCA_035327445.1 Cyclobacteriaceae bacterium
GAGAAAACGCAAATCGGTACCAATTTCATATGTAGTGTTTGACTCTGCCCTCAGTTCACTGTTACCAGCTGCTGAGCTTAACAATACACCACCAACACCACCAATTGGGAAGCGCAAACCTCCTGCATAACGGGTGCCTGCGGTAGCAATGTTATAAAATGTTTCAGTTCTGTAAATAGGCGCATCATTACCAGTTATGGCCGCTGATGCCTTTAACTTACCAAAAGAGAAAACATCACTATTCAGATTCAAAAACTCAGAGAATACAACACCTAATCCAGCACTACCATAAGGGAAAGAACGGGTAGCGGCAGGTAATGTAGATGACCACTCATTTCTACCGGTAACTTCAAAGAAAATAGAATTCAGGTAAGATAAATTTACACGTGTGTATAAAGCCTGCGTCTGCTTTTCAAAGAAGTTCTTGGTGAATACGGGGTTCTCTTGTGTGTTGGCAATGTTGTATAATCCCGGAATAGCGAAATTCATACCACTCAGAAATATACTGCTGTTGGCTGATGAGAACATATTATGACCCACCATGATGCTACCTTCAAAATCATCGTTGAATTGCTTTCTTGCTGTAATAATGAAATCTGAGTTGATGATCTTATCCACATAAGTGTCTTCGGTAATTCTTCCACCTAATGCACCACTGGCAGATATAGCTGAACCTCCAGCTGAAGAAGGTGCCCAAATTTGTCTGCGGTCATCATGCGCAAAATCATAACCTATTCTATACATCACAGATAACCAATCTGTAGGCTTGTAATCTGCCTGCAAATAAGAAATCAAACGGTTTACCTGATCGGTATAAGGGTTATTATTTACAGTCCAGAAAGGGTTATCGGGGCTAAATGGAACAGAGCCATCTAAGGCTCCCCTGAAGTTTCTTTGCACACCACTTGGGTAAGCAAAAACGCGGTTATCAAATGAAGGTGGCGTTCTGTACAAACCCTGAATGGCATCAGAGAAGTTATCACCACGGCCAAATTTAGTGCTTCGGCTATTGGCATATTTGATTGAACCCCCGATTTTAAATTTCTGACTCAAACGCGTATCAGCAGATAAATTAACTGAAGTTCTGTTGAAATCGTTATTGGGAATGATACCCTGCTGATACATATTACCCAATGAGAGGTAGAAATTTGAGTTATCTTTTGAAGTTGAAATAGCTATGTGGCTATCATTGGTAAAACCATTTTGAAAAAACATCTCTTGCGCATTATAAACCGGAACACGTGGACCAGCATTAGGATGGTTCATGTCTACAATAGTTCCATTAGGATCTTTTGCAAAAGGTGTTGAAGGGTCATACCTAAGGGTTGACATGGGCGCACCATAGTGGTTAAAAGTAGTACCACCATTATACAAACCATTATCTGCCTGGCTGAACATTAACTGCGCAGGGAACTAGTTCATGATGCGGTCAGTTGAAAAATTAGTTGACACATCAATGGCAAAATCC
>DAOLDI010000682.1:0-1466 GCA_035327445.1 Cyclobacteriaceae bacterium
TGCCCGGAATTTTTCGCAATGCGATTCCTTGTTGATGGGTGATAAATGTGGCGCACACACCTTCCCTTACATCGATGTGGAGAATGATACTTCACGCGTAGAACACGAAGCCACTACTTCTAAAATTGGTGAAGACCAGATTTTCTACTGTCAGCAAAGAGGCATAGATGAAGAAAGTGCAGTAGCCTTAATCGTAAATGGTTATTGCAAGGAAGTGTTGAATCAATTACCAATGGAATTTGCCGTTGAAGCACAAAAACTGCTTGCGCTTACTTTAGAAGGTAGTGTGGGGTAATTCGATATTCAAAATTGAAAATTCAGAATTGTTTTGAGTAAGATAAATTCATTTGAAGACCTGGAAGTATGGCAGAGAGCTAGGGAACTCTCGTTGTTAGTTTATAAGGCTACTCAAGGAGATAGTTTTTCTAAAGATTACTCACTTAGAGACCCTATTAATAAGACAACTGGCTCCGTGATGGATAATATTGCTGAAGGTTTTGAAAGAGGTGGAAATAAAGAGCTACGCCAGTTTCTATCCATTGCCAAAGCATCCTGCGCTGAAGTTCGCTCACAACTGTACAGGGCTTTAGACAGAAACCATCTTTCTGAAAGTGATTTTGAATTCTTGAAAGAGAAATCGATTGAGGTCAGTAAACAATTATCCGGCTTTATGAACTATCTGAAGAATTCAGATAAAAAGGGTTATAAATATGCTCATGAACCTTGGGAAGAATATAAAACAAGTAATGAATCTTGAATCACAAATATTGAATCTGGAATTTTGAATAATTAATCTTGAATTAAAGTATGTTATCGATAAAGAATTTACACGCGCAGATAGAAGATAAACAAATACTGAATGGTATTAACCTGGTAGTTAAGCCAGGGGAAGTGCACGCCATCATGGGACCTAATGGTTCAGGCAAAAGCACACTTGCATCAGTATTGGCCGGAAGAGAAAACTTTGAAGTAACAGAAGGTGAAATTACTTATTTGGGTGAAGACTTAATGGAATTATCACCAGAAGAACGCGCACGCAAAGGTGTCTTCCTGGCTTTTCAATATCCGGTTGAAATTCCTGGCGTAAGTACCATCAACTTCATGAAGACTGCGCTGAACCAAATCAGAACTTCCCGCGGACAAGATGCTTTGGATGCTGTTTCCTTTTTGCAATTGATGAAAGAGAAAATGAAACTGGTAGAAATTGACCAAAGCCTTTTGAACCGTTCATTAAATGAAGGTTTCTCTGGCGGAGAAAAGAAGCGCAATGAAATTTTCCAGATGGCCATGCTAGAGCCTAAACTTTCCATTCTGGATGAAACAGATTCAGGTCTGGACATTGATGCCCTGCGCATTGTGGCTAATGGGGTAAATAAACTCAAAACCAAAGACAACGCAACCATTGTAGTTACGCACTATCAGCGTTTGTTAGACTATATCGTTCCTGATTTTGTTCATGTACTGTA
>DAOLDI010000683.1:0-1455 GCA_035327445.1 Cyclobacteriaceae bacterium
CCAATGCCTGCGTAATTGTGGAGGATAAGCCGAAGTTTATGTCGGTTAATGAAATTCTGAAATATAACACAGTACAGACGCAGGAACTCTTACGCCAGGAGCTGGAGATTAAAAAACATGAGCTGATGGAGAAGATTTTATTCTCCTCGCTCGAAAAAATATTTATAGAGAAACGCATTTACCGCAACATTGAAGAATGCGAAACCTGGGAAGCGGTAATCAAAACAATAGATAAGGGACTGAGTCCCTACAAAAAACAATTCTACCGCGAGATTACGGTGGATGATATTGTGCGGCTCACGGAAATCAAAATCAAACGCATTTCCAAATTTGATGCATTCAAGGCCAATGAGATTTTAAAAGGTTTGGAAGATGATTTGAAGCAAACCAAACATCACCTGAAGCACCTGGTAGAGTATGCCATCAGCTTTTATCAGAATTTACTTGATAAATACGGCAAAGGCCGCGAGCGTAAAACTGAAATCAAGAGCTTCCAGTCGGTTACCGCGGTTGAAGTTATTGCTGCTAACGCCAAGTTGTATGTTAATAAAGCCGATGGTTTTGCCGGATGGGGCCTGAAGCGCGATGAGTTTGTAGCTGATTGCTCTGAATTAGATGACATTATTGCCATCCGCAAAGACGGTAAAGCTCTGGTATCGCGCATCTCAGAAAAAGTTTTCATGGGTAAAGACATCCTTCACATAGGTGTGTGGAAGAAGGGCGATGACCGCATGGTGTACAACATGATTTATTCTGATGGCAAAACAGGTAAAGCTTTTGCCAAGCGCTTTGCCATTACCGCAGTAACCCGTGATAAAGAGTATGACCTGGCTCAGGGTAACCCGAATTCAAAGGTGCATTATCTCAGTGCCAATCCGAATGGTGAAGCCGAGGTGGTGGAAATCAAATTGAATCCAACTTCAAGTGCGCGTAAGAAAATTTTTGAATTTGATTTCTCAACACTTGAAATTAAGGGGAGAGGTTCAAAAGGAAATACCGTAACTAAGTATCCCGTTAAAAAAGTTGAATTACTTGAGGCGGGTGTTTCTACTTTAAGCGGACTTGACTTATGGTACGACCAGGCCAGTGGCAGGTTGAATCGTGATGCACGCGGCAAATACCTGGGTAAGTTTGATGGTGACGACAGGCTCATTGCTTTTTATCGCAACGGAGCTTATAAGATTACTACCTATGATTTAACAAACCGTTATGAGCCGGAGCGCATCATCAATATAGAGAAGTTCAATCCTAAAAAGCCGGTAGCGGCTGTTTATGTGGATGGAGAGAGCAAGCAGTATTTTGTAAAGCGTTTTTTGGTAGAGACGCAAACACTGGATAAAGAATTTGTTTTCATTTCTGAGGCCATTGGTTCAAGATTGGAACTTGCCACTGCCAAGCCCAACATGGAGGTGGACATAGAATTGAGTAAAGGCAAAAGCAAAGAAAAAATCACAG
>DAOLDI010000684.1:0-1447 GCA_035327445.1 Cyclobacteriaceae bacterium
TAGGCATCATTTGTTATTCACTACCCCGCGCTGCATTTCACGATTACCTCAGGCGCATTGTGCAAGCCGGATTTCACAAACGCATCATGTTTGGCTCCGATCAAATGAACTGGCCGGATGCCATTGAAGCAGGCATTGAGGCCATTGAAACCGCAGACTTTCTCAGCGCAGAACAAAAAAGGGACATTTTATACAATAACGCTGCGCGATTTCTCCGCTTGAGTCAGGCGGAGATAGATAAGCATCATGGAAAATAAAAACTTTATTATGAAGCCACCAAGAAGCAAATTTTACCGCTACATGTCATGGCTGATTCTGGGCATTGCATTACTTGGTTTTGGGCCATCTTTTATCCTGCGACCATTTATTGAGCAGCCGGCAAATCAACCTCCATTAGATGCATGGGTGTTTGTTCACGCTACGATTGGGTTTTTATGGGTATTTATTTTTATCGCCCAAACCAGCCTTGTACAAACCAACCGGGTACATCTGCATAAGAAATTGGGTTGGACTGCTGTTGGCCTGGCTACAATGCTTGTTGTTTCTATAATTATTGCAGCCCTAAACAGGCCTTACCGACTGCTGGAAGCCGGATGGGCAAGGGATCAGTTGGCCGAAGGAGCTTTAGATCTTGCAACCGTGGTTGTACTTGATATTGGTGGTGCCTTTTATTTCGGAAGTCTTTTTCTCATGGGCATATTAACAAGAAATGACATCATCAAACACCGCGCATTTATGCTGTATGCCGGTATCACGGTCGTTTTTCAGGCCTTTGTTCGCATTGGGGAGAATTTCTTTGGAACAGAACTGGGTCTGGTAGCAGGTGCAATCATTGCGCTTATCGTCATACTCCTCCCGCTGATGTATGAATTCTTCAAATTCCGAAAACCTAAAAAAATTACCATAGGAATCTTTGCATATCTCATCCTTGCTCAAATCACCTTTCAGATAGTTGGTCAGTTACCTGGAGTGATTGATTTTGTTTGGGAGGTGGTAGATTCTTTAAATCAATAAAATATGGTTGCAAAAGAAACCATCTCTTTGGAAAATAACTCATGGAGCCTTTTGAAAAAGTTCGTCTTCCCGCTAGAAACACATGATTCGGTGCATATCACATTCAGCAGCGAACTGGCTAGTGATTCCGTTTTTGTTTCGGCCAAAAGAAAACCTTTGGAGATAAAAGACTTCAGGTTGAATCGAAGTAAGATTAATGTGATAACGGAGGTGCCTTATATTTATTAAACCATAAAAATTACGGAAATGGATACAACTTTTAAATTACAAATTGCCGGGTTACTACTTTCATTATGCTGCTTCCAATACCAGTCCAAGGCCCAAGACACCCTTTATGTAGATGCCGGTGGTTTTGATCTACGCATGGTAAAAAAAGGTAATGGCACTGGGCCAACCATCATTATGGGGCAAGGTTTGGGGATGCAATTAGAAT
>DAOLDI010000685.1:0-1442 GCA_035327445.1 Cyclobacteriaceae bacterium
GAGAATAAAAGGAATTACCCAATGCATTATAGGAGAAGGAGAGACCCATTTGATTTTGACTTCTTTCAAACAGTTCAAGCGCTTTAAACACATAATCTTGTCTTAGTTTTTCATCACCCATACGTGTGTACACATTTGATATATTCAGGTAATTGCCGGCCATACCATCAAGGCCCATTATTTCTTCTCCCAATGCTTCTACTTTAAAGTGATTATCCAATGCTTGTTGCAAGTCTCCAATCCGGTTGTAATGGATACCCAAACCTGTATATAGTGCAGAGGCAAGCTTTTTTTCTTTGGGCATTTTATTGATGAATTCCTCTGCTTTGTCAAAGTAATATCCGGCACTATCCATAACACCTGTGGCAGAGTAAACTCCAGCCAGGCGCACATAAGCTGTACCTAACCACCTGCCGGGAGTTTCTGTTTCGGCTAAGTGAATACTTCGCAGGAAATAGGATTTTGAGATTTTGGTGTCTCTTCTTTCATATTCAATACCCAGGTTAACGAGATTTCTTACATAAATAGAATCAAGATTACCCTTTTCAAGTATTTGTAACATGCTGTCGAGCCTTGATTGCCCAAAGCCAGGTTGAACCCAAATCGTTAGGACCATTAACACGAAATATTTTTTAGACATGTACACAAGAAAATAAATTCTGGTTGATTAATGACTACTGTTCAATTAAAATTTACTGCTTGATTTAGGGCCGCAAACTTAAAATTAGAGATGCAATTCGCTGATTTTATTTAGTTTTGCGCATACTTCAGCAATGGCAAAGAACACCTATAAGTCGAATAACTTTAAGCAGGGCAATAAAAAGGCAAATGAGAAGGATGGTTCCCGCTTCAGTTTAGCATTCTTCAAAGACCCACGCTTTCACCTGGCGCTGGGCTTTTTTCTGCTCATTACTTGCTTATACATGTTTACAGCTTTTGTGTCTTACCTCTTTACCGGCAAGGCCGACCACAGCGTGGTAGAAGCATGGCAAGAGATTAGTATCCTTGAATCGGGCAAAGAAGCAGAAAACTGGCTGGGTTTGTATGGCGCCATCATGTCGCATTTTTTTATCTTCAGGTGGTTTGGCATAGCTGCATTTTTTATTCCACCTTTTCTTTTTCTCCTGGGATTCAGACTGGTGTTTAAGCGCACCCTAGTGCAGCTACTTTCTGCTTTCACCTTTGTTGTGTTTGCCTTGATTTGGGTAAGCCTTTTAATGGGCTCTGTTACTTTAGAAGCTGAAGGTGTTAACGAGTGGAGTTTCTTAAGCGGAGGGATGGGCTATAGCCTTGCTTTGGTAATGGACGGAATGCTGGGTTGGGGCACTTACATGTTGCTTATCCTTACTTTGTTCATCTTCATCATTTATTTCTTTAATGTAACGGCCATCAGGGCATTTCAGGTGAATGATCCTAAACCCATGGGCAGTGCTGCACTTGAT
>DAOLDI010000686.1:0-1433 GCA_035327445.1 Cyclobacteriaceae bacterium
ATTATTTAGAAAGTAGAAATAATTTTGCTTTAGGTGTAGGATACAGAGCGAAGAAATTCAGTATTGAAACAAGGTATAATACAGGAAGAGAAATGTTAAACACTTATACTTATTGGAAATCTGCTCTTACAAGATCCTCTTTAGTTTTAGGATACTACCTCAAATAGGTTTATTAAAACACCAATCCAAACAAGGCCAAAATCAGGCGCAAGCGTCCGCTTGTGCCCCGAATTGCATTCACTTACATTTGAAATACCTAACCTGAATCTAAATGAACACCTTACTCAAACCTGCTGCCATCAAGTTTGTATTTGTTTTCAGCTTCATCAATTTTATTTACTGGTTACTGATTCTACATGTAATAGATGTTTACCAGTTTGCTGTAGTAGGAGCCATCTATGAACTTGTTGCCATCCCCATGCTGGGGGTTACGTTTTTAATGCCCATATTGGCAGTGCTCCAAATTGTAATGGGTAAATCTAATTGGGCGACTGATTACCTGCCTTTTTATTCTTTTCTACTGAATGTATTAGCTGTTATATCTATTCTGATGAGCTGAGTCATCAGGATAGGAATTTATTCACGATATTTACACCCTCAGTACCTATACAAGCGAAACTGAGACATTAACATTGAATTTTTTAGCCCTTGACTTTTCACGATTTTAAACTTCACCCCAGCCTGCAGGATGGCCTTGATGCCATGAATTTCAAGCAGGCAACTCCCATACAAGAACAAGCCATACCGCTCATTATTGAGGGAAAAGACGTTATAGCCTGTGCGCAAACCGGTACCGGTAAAACGGCAGCTTTTATCCTGCCGGTTATTCATAAAATCCTGAATGAAAATACACAAGGCAAGCTCAATACCCTGGTCATTGCACCCACGCGCGAATTGGCACAGCAGATAGATCAGCAGATTGAAGGGCTGGGTTATTTCACAGGTGTAAGCTCCATTCCGGTTTATGGAGGTGGAGATGGCTTTGCCTGGGATCAGCAAAGAAAAGCCATGGAACAAGGCGCTGATATCATCATTGCAACACCAGGCAGGTTGATTGCCTTGCTGGCGGCCGGCACCATCAAGCTAGATCAGTTAAAGTATTTAATTTTAGATGAAGCAGACCGCATGCTCGACATGGGTTTTTATGATGACATCATCCGCATCATCAATTACCTGCCTGCAGATCGGCAAACTTTGTTGTTCTCGGCCACCATGCCGCCCAATATCCGCAAGCTTGCCAATAAAATTTTGAAAGATCCGGTCTCTATCAGCATAGCTATTTCAAAACCTGCAGAAGGTATTTTGCAATGGGCTTATTACGTACATGATGAGCAAAAGATTCCGCTGATTGAATTGATATTGGAAGATGAATCTTATTCCAGTGTAGTCATTTTTGCAGGCACAAAAGAAAGTGTAAAAAAATTAGAGGGCAT
>DAOLDI010000687.1:0-1431 GCA_035327445.1 Cyclobacteriaceae bacterium
TGAACAGCAGGAAGCTGATTTAGGCATAAGCCAGTATTTGCTGAAAACAGAAGAGCCTGGTTTACAATACGCAGAAATTTATATGCAATTGAAAGCAAGTGCCGATGTGCAAGATGTGCGACAGCAACTGCATCAATATTTTGCGCAGAAGTACCCGCAGAGTAAAGTGAACATAATGCCCGCGCCTGATGCCTTCGAACAATTATTCAATACAGAAAAGTCCTGGATGGAAGCCCGGATAAAACCACTTGATAAAGATGTGCTATCTGAGGCAGACCTTGAAAAAGTAAAAACAGATTTTGCCACACTGGGCGCATTGCCTTTTGAAGGTATGGCTACTGAAACGGTTTTAAAACTTCAGATTGATTTTGATAAACTTAGACAATACAATGTAGAAAACATGGCAGTGCAGGAAGCACTGAAGCGTATCTTTGCCGATTATCGCATTACCGAACTAAGACAGTTTGCCACAACATTGCCCCTGAATTTGCAAAGCGATGAACTTTCTGTAGAAGAAAAATTAAGACAAAACACCTTGATTAATACTGAAGGGCAGCGCTATCCGCTCAGCTTATTTGTATCACTTCATTACAGCAGTGATTTCAAAGAGCTTTATGCCGATATATCCGGAACCTACCAAAGTTTTAAATGGGATAGTCCGCAAGCTGATGCCGGCAGCCTGATGGAGCAGGCAAATGCATTGGCCCGCAAGCACGGGCTCAACATTAACCTGAGTGGCACCTGGTTCGATAATGAACAAAACATGCGTGAGCTCATGCTCATATTGGGTCTTTCTGTTTTGTTGTTGTATTTTATTTTGGCTGCACAGTTCGAATCATTTCTGCAACCGCTTATTGTAATTGCTACCATGCCCCTGGGTATAAGTGGCAGCTTACTGGTACTCTGGCTGGCGGGCGGCAGTATCAACATCATGTCGGCCATTGGCATGATCATCATGCTGGGCATAATGGTGAACGATGCCATCTTGAAAATTGATACGATAAATCGATTGATCAAAGAAGGTCATGCACTTGCACATGCGCTTGAGCATGCGGGTGCCATCAGGCTAAAGCCCATCATCATGACATCAGTAACAACTATACTGGCAGTGCTGCCCATTTTATTTGCAAGAGGCATTGGTGCCGATTTACAGCAACCCTTGGTATATGCAGTAATAGGCGGTTTAAGTATTGGTACCATCACCGCCATATTTTTTATTCCTTTGTTTTATAAATTGTTGTACAGAACAGCCTGAGAAATGATGTGGGATTCTTTGCCGGCTCCCGAATTTTGTTTTTGTCAGGCCAACGAATTGCTGAATTACTTGGAGCCTTTTGTCTTTGTGGCGAAAGCATCTTATGTTTTAGCGGGGTCTTCCTTAATAAATTGCACCGGAGTCGCAGGGTCCCTCCGGAGACCCCGCTTTGACCA
>DAOLDI010000688.1:0-1431 GCA_035327445.1 Cyclobacteriaceae bacterium
CTATGGCGCGGGCTAAGGCATAGTCGTCATAGGGACCGATAATGTATTGAACTCCAGCACTGTTAAACTTGGTATTGTTATCTGTAAAACTAATTTTGGATGTGGTATCCGGAACATGGGTAATGCAAACTAAAATCTTCATCTTTTTTATATCTGTTAACACTAATCTTCAAACCCGGTTTTTAAACCGCGGAGCAAGTTAAAAGATTATGCAGGCAAATAAAAATGGCTTAAAATGAATTCAGAACGTGTAAAAAATCTTGAAAACATGATAGCAGAAAACCCTGACGATCCCTTTCTGCATTATGCCCTTGCCCTTGAATTCCTATCTTCAAATCCAGAAAAAACCTGGGTAATGTTGCTTGATCTTCAAAAACGGTTTCCCAATTACTTACCCAGCTATTACCAGGCTGCACATCTGGCCATGAAATTTGGGAGTAAAGAACAGGTTAATGACTTGTTTAAACTTGGTATTGAACTAGCAGAAAATCAAAAGGATAATAAGGCATTACTTGAATTAAAAGCAGCCCTTCAGAATTATTTGTTTGAATACGATTGATACCCTCCTTTGACTTTAAAGGTAAATACCCAAATTCAGGTATTTTTATTTAAGGCCTGTCAGCTTATATTTCGAAGTTAAACCTATTAAACAGAGACCTTTTTCAATTTATGAGAAGACTTTTACTGGCTTGTGCTGTAGCTTCAATTTCAATGCTGCACAGTAAGGCGCAAAATGTAACGATTAAGCGTATCCTTACAGATGGCAACTTCATTACAGTTGTTTATGACCTGGATGACAGCAACCCCAATCATGAATACTTCATCAACCTGCACTCTTCTGCCGATAATTTTAAAACTCCCTTAAGCAAAGTGAGCGGAGATGTTGGTGCAGAAGTTAAGCCCGGTACCAATAAACGCATCCGCTGGAATATTGTAGAAGAATACGGTTCTTATTCGGGTGATATATGGCTGGAAATACGAGGAAGGGTATTTGTTCCCTTTGTTAAGCTGCAATCTTTTGGAGAAGGCAGAAAAACATTTAAACGAGGAAAAGGATATGAGCTCAAATGGAGGCCTGGAAACACCAACCCGGTGCATGTGGAGTTGTTCAGAGGAGGTAGTCGCGTTCAGGGAGAACTGAATTTACCTAATAATGGTGCTCACCGGCTAAATTTTGCTTCCAACTTAAAGCCAGGTGCAAACTACAGGCTTAAGATTACCGACTCCAGAAAATCTGACGACTTTGTGTTTACAGAAAACTTTAAAGTAAAGCGCAAATTCCCTGCATTTTTCAAGGTGGTGCCACTCTTGGGTGCAGGAGCTTTGATTTATCTGAATCTTGGTAGTTCAGGCAACAATGATATTGCAGGTTTCCCTGAAGTACCCTCAGGCCAATAAAATTTTTAAAGGATAGAAAACGAGAATGAAAGG
>DAOLDI010000689.1:0-1428 GCA_035327445.1 Cyclobacteriaceae bacterium
GTTATTTTCAGGATGCTGAGGATGATATCAAAAAGCTTGTTCCAGAAGGTATTTCTGGCCGCGTGCCTTTCAAAGGCAGGGTATCAGAAGTATTATATCAAATGGTAGGCGGGTTGAAAGCCGGTATGGGTTATTGTGGTGCTGCCAATATTGAAAAGTT
The DNA here is from genome assembly GCA_035327445.1 of Cyclobacteriaceae bacterium. Taxonomy (GTDB): domain Bacteria; phylum Bacteroidota; class Bacteroidia; order Cytophagales; family Cyclobacteriaceae; genus DAOLDI01. Next base: position 161 of record DAOLDI010000689.1, read on the forward strand.
AAAGCAGGCCAGCTTTGTAAAAATAACGGCTGCCGGAGTTCAGGAAAGCCACCCGCATGATGTTCAAATAACCCGCGAGGCACCAAACTATAGTAGGAAGTAGTTCAGAAAATCATATTATTATTGTAGGCCAATCTGTTAGGTTGGCCTTTTTTATGCGCTTGTGGCGCATATTTTTGAAAATTAACCATCGGTATACAGGCATTTTTAATGCGAACAAAGGCAATTATTAGACTGCTGTTTTTAGGTTCAGTCATCTTCTGGCTTACCTTGCTGTTTACAGATGTTTCTGTACTCTTTAGCGCAGCCAATAATATACCTCCGGGTATACCTGTATGGCTGCCTAAATTAAGCCTCAATCTCTTTATTCTAAGTGTATTTTATTATTACCGATACCGCATTGAGCGTGATGAAAACCTGAATTTTGTTGACCTGCTCTGGAAGGTATTTGCAACCGGTTTAATTGCTACGGTAATCTCGCTCATTTTCAGGCTGTTCATGTTTTTCCTTGATTCATCGCCATTAAAGGGAAACCTGTTGGTAATCGATTTCATGTACTTGCTTAACCTGGGCTTATTGGTTGGTTTTATTCTTTGTGCCTTCAGTGTTTGGAAGAGGCTCATCCTCTATCAGAAGTCAAAGTTCTTGATGCGGGTGTGGCGTATTTTTGAAATCACCCTTTTACTCAGCCTTATATATAATACCCTTGATTTGCCACTGCCATCATGGTTGCAAACATCGGTTTTGGTATTTCTTTTATTGCTGAGTTTGTTCTTGGCCGGAAACATGAAGTGGGTGGCTTACCTCAACTTCAGGCAAAAATGGACCAGCCTTTTATTGTTGTTGCTTTCATTTTTTTACCTGGGATATTACTACTACACAGTGCAGATTTCGGCTGATACGCTCGCTATTATGACACCTGCCTTTGCCGACTTCAGAGATCATATTCTCATAGGCGCGGTAATGGTATTTATACTTATTTATGGAGTATTTTCTTTTCTGGTCATCTTGTTTAACCTGCCTACCACATCAGTTTTTGAACAAAAACTCGAAGAGGTAGTCAACTTTCAGCGCATTTCACAATCCATTCAAACAGAACAAAGTGAAGAGAGCGTTTACAACATTTTAATTGATAGTTCTGTAAGCACAGTATTTGCAGATGCCGCATGGCTGGAGATTTCTGCAGAAAACAATGATCATAAATTTTATACCTATAAAATTACTGATAAAGAGGCGCACGAAATCCGCGAAGAGCTTGATAAGAAAGG
>DAOLDI010000690.1:0-1419 GCA_035327445.1 Cyclobacteriaceae bacterium
GAATGCATAATTTTTTCATGAAATTGAACTTCGCCCTGTTTACTTTGTTTTGAATTGATGCTTAAAAAAATCTTTATACTTCCTATACGCTTCTACCAATACAGCATTTCGCCTATGCTGGGCGCACACTGTCGGCATACTCCCAGCTGCTCGCAATACACCATTGAAGCCATACAAGAATGGGGCGCCTTAAAAGGCAGCTGGCTGGGAATGAAACGCATTGCGCGTTGCCACCCCTGGGGAACGCATGGGTATGATCCTGTTCCAAAGAGGGATGTGAAATGATGAGTAGGTTTTTAGGAATCCAAAGCAGATAGTAGGTAATTAGCAATAGGTAATAGACAGTAAACAGTTGACAACGAGTGTCTATGATTAATGAATAATTCTACTAACTACATTCAGCCAGTACCCAAAGACCAGAGTCCAGTACCTAGCAACCAGCTCCCCCTAATCATTCCTATACACTGCAATTTCCGCCAAAACCGCAGGCGCTTTGCTCTCTAAAATTCTGATCCTGATTTTAGTTGTTTCAAAACTTTCATCAAACTCCAGTATGCGCTTATACCCGATGGTGCTTTGCTTATCGATTTCATGGTAGCTTCCCTCCTGCCAGATATCAACAGCAAAAGATTTTATTCTTTGTCCATGCGCAATGCCTTCTTTTAAAACCAATATGTTAAATGCAATGGCTTCATCATATACCAGCTCAATCCAGCTTTCATTTTGTTTTGCTGCCCATAGTGTGTTGAGGTTTTCATCCAATAAATTTTCTGCTGGATAATTTCTGAGTGATGCAGATGAGTTGATACTTGAAGGTGTACCCATTCTATTACTAAAAATTTTATCAATCTCCCCTTTCAATTCCATGAGTCGCGCAGAATCTGCTGCATGAATTAATCCCCTGCGATCGACTGGAATATTTAACAACAGATTTGCTCCTCTGCCAATTGAAGCAAAATAAATTTCGCGCAGTTGCTCCAGGCTTTTTACCTGATCATCCGTATCGGGACTGTAAAACCATCCGGGCCGGATAGAGACATCACACTCAGCCGGCACCCAGTGTGTGCCATCTTCATGGCCTTCAGTGAGTTCATGATAATCCGGATAACCGGGAAAAACTTTATCTGCATTCAGGGTAGCCCAGTTGGTTAATCCGGCAAAACCATTTTCATTGCCCACCCAACGGCAGCCGGGTCCGCCATCACTAAAGATGATCGCATCAGGTTGATATTGATATACAGTGTTGTTGAATAAATCCCAATCATATACTTGCAGCTTGCCATTTGGTCCTTCCCCATTGGCGCCATCAAACCAAACTTCTGTAATGGGGCCGTAATTGCTCAGCACTTCTTCCAGCATGTTTACAAAAGTCTGGTTGTATTGCCTGGTTCCGTAATGCGGATGGTTGCGATCCCAGGG
>DAOLDI010000691.1:0-1406 GCA_035327445.1 Cyclobacteriaceae bacterium
CCTCACAATCATCACCACCAGGGCAGCTAAAAATATGAGAATTGAAATTTTATTGATGCCATGCATCATGCGGATGTTAATATTGTTAGGTCTGCCGGGATCATTTTTGCGAAAGAAATACCCAAATACCGGACCCAATCCGAAAAACTCTTTTACAGTTACCCTGCGCTGATTGGCTGGGTCTACTTTAACATTTGTTTCTTGCTCCTGCTCCATAACTATTCTGCTTCCACAGCTTCCGGTTCTAACCAGTTGCCATCTTCTTTTATTAAATTGATTAATTCATCTACTGCCTGTGCAGAAGGCACATTGCGCTTTACCACATCTTTGCTTCTGTACAAAGTAATTCTACCGGGCCCGCTGCCCACATAACCATAATCTGCATCGGCCATCTCTCCTGGACCATTCACGATACATCCCATAATGCCAATCTTCACACCTTTTAAGTGATCAGTCCTTTTGCGAATCATGGCAGTGGTTTCCTGTAAATCGAAAAGTGTTCTGCCACAAGAAGGACATGAAATGTATTCTGTCTTTGACATGCGCGTTCGCGTGGCTTGTAAGATTCCAAAAGCAGTTTTGTTGGCGAGGTTGGCATCTTTCAGTTGCTGTGCTTTTTGAACTGATGTAGTTAAAGCTATCATCACACCATCACCCAAACCATCCACAAATAAGCCACCTGCATCAGTGGCAGCATATACCCTGAAATGGTCTTCATCCATGTTAACATACTTTCTCACAATCACTACCGGAAAGTCAATGCCATTATTCATCAAGTCCACAAATGTTCTGCGCAAAGCAGGCATGGTATGTTCGTTAGCAGTGCTCAGCATCAAAACTACATTTGTGTAATCTTTGATGGCTGTTATGTGGCTAAGCTCTTCCCAATTTGCTTGCACAAAATTCAGCTGAGTATGTTTTTCTCCTGAAGACATAAAGGCATCCACAGATTCGAACAAAGGAAGCTTGTTGATTTTATCTTCATGGCTAAGCCATGTGTCATAATTGATAATCTCTTTCAATCCGTTAGGCAACATGAAAGGAATAGCTCTTGCGCCTGAGTAGATATAATCAGCGCCCTGGTCGTTCATCTTCCATTTATCCAGCTCTGGCAAATAAAAATGCCCGATGGCTTTCAGGTCTTTGTAGTCATTTATTTCTATCTCGCTGAAATCTGCAATTACCCTGGGCACCTGGTGCGCACCAAAGTTTACCACCTCTTTTGTCTTTCTGCGGGTGTATGAAAAAGGGTCTATCGGATAATGGTTAATCTCTGCTATGGCTGCATGATTAATCCTTTGCTTGTAACGATTCACCATCATGGCCGCTACGGGCGCCTCGGCTTCAGGTTCCTCTGTTAAAGAAACGCGTACGGTATCTCCCAAACCATCTTCCAGCAAAGTACT
>DAOLDI010000692.1:0-1405 GCA_035327445.1 Cyclobacteriaceae bacterium
TTCATGGATCTCTATGGAATTTACCTCTGTAAAGCCAACAACGCTTAAACTATGAAGCGTGTGGCACTTTTCCCTGGATCTTTCGATCCCTTTACCAAGGGCCATGAAGATATTGTTTTACGCGGCCTGCAACTCTTTGATGAAATTGTAGTTGCTATTGGCTACAACAGCGGCAAAAGTGTGCGCTATTTTCCTGTTGAAAAAATGATGGGTTTAATTGAGAAGACCTTTGAAACCTACCCCAACATAAAAGTTATTACCTACAGTGAACTCACTGCTTCATTGGCCAAAAAGTATCAGGCAAAATATATTTTAAGGGGCTTAAGAAACACTACCGACTTTGAATACGAAAACAGTATTTCGCAAGTAAACAGGTATCTTAATGAAGACTTAGAAACTGTTTTTTTAATTACTTCACCTCAGTTTGCGGCAATCAGCTCTTCTATTATCAGAGAAGTTCATAAATATGGTGGAGATGTGAGCACTTTTCTGCCTTATAAAATCTAGTTTCTCGACTTTTCATCCGGTTTCTCTTCTCCCATCTTATAATAGCGCTCAAATACATATCGTATTGATTTGTAAGAATGCTCTAAAGCATGGTACACCTCTTTTTGGTTCATCCAGCGCAGGTCTTCTATATCTTCTGTTATCTCGGGCCTCATTTTAGAATCATCAAGCAAATCCATTAAATACCATCTGGTTTTTTTTAGCATAGCCCGCTTATTCATGGTATAGGTGTGCCAGGTTGTGCAAATTCTGGGTCCAAGTTTTACTTTAATGTTGCACTCCTCTTCAATTTCTCTTACTGCGGCTTCTTCAATAGTTTCTTTGTTCTCTTTTTTACCTTTCGGTAAGTCCCATTTTTTTAAACGATAAATCATAAGGAACTTACTTTTCTTTCTTACCAAGCCACCAGCAGCTTTTATAACTTTATATTTATTGGTAAGGTAATTTTTAACGCCCTCATAATCGTCAACCTGCAAGGTTATAGATAATAGGGCCAGAGGAAGCTTTGAGTCAATAAGAGAAAGCAGCACATCAAATATTTCCAGGTTTACATTTGAAACATAAACATGGTGAATAAGGTCTGCGGGTGTTACAGTTGATGTTGCAGCATCTACAATGAAGTTGAAATGTGAGGCATTAGCATCCTCATGCGGCTTAAGTATCCTGATGGGGATGTCATTAACAAATAAATTCATGCAGGTTTATTTTGGCTCAAGCCTCATACTTTACAAAACAAAAAAATAATACGTTGCAGGCAAATAGAAAAAGATTTTTTTAATAGGTATTTTTGACCGATATGCAGATGATAACGATAAATGAAGTAAGTGCGCCCAAAGTTGCGGCCCGATTACTGGAAATTGATGCCATCAAGTTAAATACCCAAAAACCCTTTACCTGG
>DAOLDI010000693.1:0-1405 GCA_035327445.1 Cyclobacteriaceae bacterium
ATTTTTCTATTGATTAACCTGCTGGCCTCACATTTTTTCTTTCGTATTGATTTAACAGAAGAAAAAAGATATTCCATCAAGCCTGCAACTAAAAGTATGCTGGCAGAGCTGGATGATGCGGTGTATGTTGAAGTATTTCTGGAAGGGGAGATGAATGCAGCCTTCAAACGCTTTCAGAAAAACATCAGGGAAACATTAGATGAATTCAGGGTTTACTCTGGTAACAGACTGCAATATACGTTTACTGATCCGGCCACAGCCCTGAGCCAGAAAGCCCGATCTGAATTTATGAATGAACTCATCAGCAAGGGCATACAACCCACTAACGTTGTAGATGAAAAAGATGGACAACGTGTAGAGCGTTTACTTTTTCCGGGTGCCATTATTTCTTATGCAGGTGCGGAGATTGCTGTGAATCTTTTTAAAGGCGGACAATCAGCTAGTTTGCTCAGTAAGCAGGAGATTATCAACCAGGCTGTAGAGAAAATTGAATTTGAACTGGCCAGCGCCATCTATAAATTAAGTAATGCTGAGCGCAAAAGTATTGGCTGGCTGCAAGGTCATGGTGAATTGGGCGGACTTGAAACTGCTTCTATCATGGCAGAGATGGAGAGTTTGTACGATGTAAACTTTATAGGCTTGCAGTCTGCAGAAGAATTGCAAACTTATGATGTGCTGGTGCTGGCAAGACCATTGAAATCATTTAACAACAGAGAAAAGTTTTTGCTCGATCAGTACCTGATGCGCGGAGGTAAATTATTGATGATGCTTAATGCTTTTCAGGTTAATATCGACAGTGCTTCTGCTGATCAGTATTTTCCTCCCATGATTGATCACAGCTTAGATGACATGTTGTTCAGGTATGGTTTGCGTATCAATAAAAATATGGTACAAGACAGGATGAGTACTAAGTTCCCTGTTGTTACCGGCATGGCAGGCAGTGCGCCTCAAATGCAAATGTTAGATTGGTACTTCTTTCCCTTAATCAATAACTATCCAGCGCATTTGATTACCAGAAATCTGGATGCAGTACAATTACGTTTTGCAAGTAGTATTGATACGGTAAAGGCAACAGGTGTAAATAAAATGCCATTGATGCTAAGCTCTCCTTATATGCGCTTGCTCAATGCGCCCGTAAATGTTAGCGCCAATGAATTGCGCAATACACGCATTAATGAGATGCAGCAACCAGTAGCGTTAGCTTATTTGCTGGAGGGTAATTTTACTTCGGTATTCAAAAACAGGTTTTTACCAGAAGGTTTTAACACCGCTGATTTCAAAGGTGAAAGTCTGCCAACAAAAATGATTGTTGTAGCAGATGGAGACCTTGCGCGTAACGATATTAATGCAAGAACAAATCAGGCACAGCCATTAGGTAAAGATCCTTACGCAGCTATTTTTTATG
>DAOLDI010000694.1:0-1405 GCA_035327445.1 Cyclobacteriaceae bacterium
TTCGGATGGAGAACCGCACTTTCTTTTGTGGTAACCGTTTTCGGAATTTTTCTTGTTAACCGCGGTTATCGCATGCGTTCGGCTAAACGATTGAAAATCATGGATGCAGAAAAAGCTGCTGAAGTAAAACAGGGCATTAGTAGCTGATACCTCTTTTTGAATAGGATAAAAGAGCAACAATTTTTACCTTGTTGACTCAAAGCTTTACAACATGACGGATATTAAAATTACCCCTACTACTGCAAGTCGTTTTAAAGAAGTTGATTTAAGTAAACTTGAATTTGGTAAGTATATTTCTGATCACATGCTGGTGGCAGAGTATAGCAATGGTGCCTGGCATCAGCCTGAAATAATTCCTTACGGTGATATGGTGATGAATCCCGCCATGTTATCCCTGCATTATGGTCAGTCGGTTTTTGAAGGCATGAAAGCATACCGCATGCATGATGGCAATATTTCTGTATTCAGAATGAAGAAGCATCATGAGCGCATGAATAAATCACTTGCACGGATGTGCATGCCGGCCATTCCGGAAGAAATATTTATAAACGGATTGGTTGAATTACTGAAGCTGGATAATCAATGGATTCCTGCAGGCGATGGAGCATCACTATACATTCGTCCGTTGGCGTTTGCAACAGAGAATAGATTGGGTGTAAAAGTTTCTGAGAAATATAAATTCATTATCATGACTTCACCGGTAGGGCCTTACTATGCCAAACCTTTGAAGTTAAAAGTTGAAACAACTTATGTGCGTGCAGCAGAAGGTGGTGTAGGATTTGCCAAGTGTGCAGGAAATTACGGGGCCTCCTTTTATCCCACACAAAAAGCAAAAGAGGAGGGCTTTGACCAGGTATTGTGGACAGATGCCAAAGAGCATAAGTATATTGATGAATCGGGTACCATGAACATCATGTTTGTGCTCGATCATAAATTAATTACACCTCCTTTATCCACTGCCATTTTAGATGGCATTACACGCGACTCCATTTTAACACTTGCTCGTGAAATGAACTTTCCCACTGATCTGCATCGCATCAGTGTGAATGAACTTAAACAAGGTTTTGAAATGGGCTGGCTAACCGAAGCTTTCGGTGCGGGCACTGCAGCAGTTGTAGCACCTGTTGCCAGCATCAGTATCGAAGGAGAAGCTTTTGAACTTCCGGCACTTACGGAGGATAGTTTTATGATGAAAGCCAAAAAGAAACTTAGCAGTATTCGCCTTGGCCTGGAGCCGGATGTTTTTGATTGGAATTATATAATAAAGTGTTGAGGTGTTTAAGTACTTATACCTCTGCTCGGAGGGTTAGGACGCAGTAGGTCAATCAACAATGCAATCCAAGTCCATGATTAATAAAACTGACAGAACAAAAATTACCCGTTTGCCTAAGCGGGGAGATTATAG
>DAOLDI010000695.1:0-1395 GCA_035327445.1 Cyclobacteriaceae bacterium
ACCCTTAACCGCATGATAGATTTCAAACCTAATTTCATGTTCAGGTTATTGGATAATCGTCCGGTTGAATTGGATATTAACGCCAATTTTCTTTTTGATGAAGTCTTATGGCTGGGCATGTCATACAAATCATCCAAGCAGGTGGCCTTACTTACCGAATTAAAACTTACCGATCAGATCTGGTTCGGGTATTCTTATACAGTTACTGCGGGCCCCATACGTGTAGTAGAATTAGGATCGCATGAATTATTACTTAATTATCGCTTCAACTATTTCAAGCGAGGTGTTGTAACTCCAAGATATTTCTGATGCATAAGCGCTGGTTCATCTTCATTATTTTTTTCGCTTCTGTACAGCTAGCCGAAGCGCAAAGCACCAATATCTCCACTTTGTTCATGAGTAATCAGAAAAAAGCTGATTACTTCTTTAGTCATTTTGCTTATCGCAATGCACTTGAAATTTATTTACACATTATTGAAAAGCAACCCGACAATACGCATGTGCGCATGCGCATTGCTGAATGTTACTATTACATGCATGAGCCTTTTGAGGCAGAACTTTGGGTAGAGCCTTTGCTGGAAAAAGAAGGCATTGATCCTGAAATTCATTACTTACATGCAGAGGCACTTGCCATGGGGGGCAGGTATCTGACTGCGATAGCTTCTTACCAGCGTTATGCTGATCTGGTACCTGATGATACACGGGCAACAGAAAAAATAAAATTCCTGAAAGAAGTTGATCGCTTCAGGAAAGATTCCCTTCGCTTCAGCATTCAAAATGTTGCTTTCAATTCGCCTTATGCTGACTTTGGTTTGAGTTTATTTAAAGATGAATATGTTTTTGTTTCTACGCGCGACAAAAATTTATTCATCAAACATTTGCACATGGATGCGCTGCATGAAGATGAAACCTTGCTTGACATGTTCATCGTATCCGGCAGTAATGGCACTTATACGGAGCCAAAACATTTTGAGAAAGATATTTTAAAGAGTACGCATCATGATGGCCCCATTTACTTTTATGATAATTACCGCAAGGCCATATTTACAAGAAGTAATGTAGAGGGGCGCAAGGCTATAAAAGACAATAATGGACTCACACATCTGAAAATGTATTTTGCTGATGTGGATGAAGCAGGTAATCTCAGCAATATTCAACCGTTTGAATATAATAGTGATCATTACTCTGTTGGCCTGGGCATGATAAGTCCTGATGGTACGCGTTTATATTTCAGTTCTTCTGCTCCGGGTTATGGTGGCTCAGATATTTTTTATTGCATCAATGAAAACGGGAAGTGGACGCAACCCATCAATGCAGGGCCTGCCATCAATACAGCAGGCGATGAGATGTATCCCTTCTTACTCAACGATTCTACATTGTATTTTTCTTCGGATG
>DAOLDI010000696.1:0-1393 GCA_035327445.1 Cyclobacteriaceae bacterium
GGCGTCTGATGTATCTAAGGTACTGTTGATGATATAGGTATTTTGAGCCTGACTGCTAAAAGATAAGATCAAAAGCAGACAGCATATACATGCACTTTTTAGGAATAAGTTTTCAGACAGCTTCAACATAGACTTAGGATAGTAACTGACCAAGCAAAACGTACTCATGCCTAAAATTCTTAAACAGGGTATGTTTCATGGACTTACTCCAAAATAAGACGGATTTCATGCCTGTAAAAGAGCTTTTGAGGCAACCTTACTTAAGCCTGAGTGAAGCCATACTTTTTCAAAGTGAAAAGATAGGAGCTGCTGTTTAATTTATAAAAACAGCTCCAGGGGCATAGGGTATTAGGGCAAGCTTGTCATATTGATGACAATATTGGGATTAATACTAAATTCGCGGTGTTGTTCAAAAAAAGGCCCCTTAGTTCAATGGATAGAATGTGAGTTTCCGGAACTCAAGATATAGGTTCGATTCCTATAGGGGCTACTTTTTCTCTCCATTCATAGATCAAATAAAAATCACTTGCATACCAGTACTTATCTCTAGTTGTATGGATTAAATTGCTGGATGACACTCAAGTAATTTGCCTTATATACCCATTGATTGGATAGCGCTGATCAATTCACTGATTTTACAAGGCTTTGTAATAAAGCGATTTGCACCTACCATCTCCCCTCGCTTCTTGTCTTCGGCAGAAGCCCTGGCAGAGAGTATGATAACCGGTGTTAGCGTAAATAATTTGTTCTGCCTGATTTTAGTAATCAACTCAAAACCATCCATGCCTGGCATTAATATGTCGCTTATGATTAAATCAGGCTTATGGTCAACTAAAAATGATAATGCCTGCATACCTGAATTTGCTACAGTTACTTTATATCCTTCTAACTGCAGTACACTTGCAATTTCTTCTGCCAGGTGGGCGGTATCTTCAACTAGTAGTATTTCCTTCATTTCACCGGTATCATTACCCTAAACAATGAACCTTCATTGACTTTACTTTCAACTTCAATCGAACCTTCCATCAAATCAACAGCTCTTTTCGCAATTGAAAGTCCTAAACCTGTGCCGGGAATATCAACCGAGTTAGAAGCACGCTGAAAAGGCTCAAAAATATTTTTTAAATCATTTTCTGCTATCCCAATGCCTTCATCCTTCACTTCAAATACTACATAATTACTATGATCATAAATGGAAAATGCTACAATGGTATGCGCTGCAGAAAATTTGAGCGCATTGGTTAATAAGTTTATGATGATGTTACGCAAAAGCTTATCATCAACATGAAGCTTCTCTAGTTTTGTAGCATAATTTAAACCAATAGCCCTTTGATTCTTTACTGATTCTCTAACTTCATCTAAAATTCCTCTGATAAAATTTCTCAGGTTAATT
>DAOLDI010000697.1:0-1388 GCA_035327445.1 Cyclobacteriaceae bacterium
TTACAATAACTGCAACAGATAATAGTATTTGTGATCCTGCTTTAACAGTTCCAGTTGGACAATTTAACGGTAGTATAACGGCCAGCATTACAAATGGTGGAAATCCGGAAGACCCTGCTGATTATACCTTCAGGTGGTATACTGGTACAATCGTTGATCCTGCCAATCTAATCAGCACAACCAATGGCGTACCTGATCTTCAAAATCTCAACGGTGGATATTACACGGTTGTAGCCACACATGCAACGCTTGCTTGTAATGCTATACCACAAGTAGTAGAAATTGAAAATGTGCAGGTATTACCTGCTATTACAGCAAGTGCAACACCATCTGATAACTGCGATCCTGCCTTAGCTAATGGTATTGTGCGTGTAACAGATGTAGATGGCAATGGTATTGCATCTCCTTATGTTTTTGAGTGGTTTGCCGGAAATACAGCCAGTGGAACTGCCATTGCAAGTACAGCAGAAGTTACCGGGCTCCAGGGAGGGGCTGGTATTCAATTTACAGTACTTGTTACCAATCAAAATTCTGGATGTCAGAACACCTTTATACTTGGGTTGTCCGATGCAAGTGAATTGCCAGCGTTAACACTAGTGGCATCAGATAACACCATTTGTGATCCTTCGTTAACAGATCCTCCTGTTCAATTTAATGGATCAATATCAGGTACACCTTCCCATCCAAGGGCAGGAAATTTCGAATTTAGTTGGTATACAGGAGTTGGTAATGATCCTGCCAATATAATTAATGGCGAAACATCAGCTAACCTGAATAATCTTGAAGGTGACTTCTATTCGGCAACCGTCATGCATGAACCAACTGGCTGTATCTCTGCTCCTGTAGTGATAGAAGTTAATAATATTCCTGATATACCCGGTATAACAACAAGCATTTCAGCATCAACTAATTGCTTGCCCGATGGTTCGCCAAATGGCGCTGCAACTGTTACAGAAATAAATGGAATAGCACCCTCAGCCAATTTTACTTTTGAATGGTTTGAAGGTGATGACACCTCAGGTACAAGTTTAGGAAATGCAGCTGCTGCAACAGGCTTACAGGGAGGCTTAAACCGGGAGTATACGGTATTGGTAACCAACAGAGCAAATGGCTGCCAAAATACACAAACCATTTTATTAGGTGATGCAAGTATATTGCCTGCTCTAACATTGCTTGCAACTGATAATACAGTTTGTGACCCTGTATTAACAAATCCTGCTGTTGACTTTAATGGTGAAATTGTTGCTAGCCCTTCTCATCCTGATGCAGGAACATTTGAGTTCAGTTGGTTTACGGGTACAACTGCAGATCCTTTGAATCAGATTGCAGGTGTTTCGAATGCCATATTGAGTAATTTGAATGGAGACTTCTATACTGCTGTGGTTAAA
>DAOLDI010000698.1:0-1384 GCA_035327445.1 Cyclobacteriaceae bacterium
CTGGAGCAGTTGCCAGCCAACAGTGTGAAAAGTGTTGAGCTGATTACCAATCCTTCTGCGCGATATGATGCGCAAGGCGTTGCCGGCATCATCAATATCGTATTGAAGAAAAGTGATACCCGTGGTTTCAATGGTTCGGTAAATGCATCTGCAGGAACACGCTATAAATACCAGGGCGGTATCAACATGAATTATAATACCGGCAAGATTAATTTTTATGGTAGCTATAATTACCAGGACAGAAATCTTTTTGCCATCAGCGAGAGTCTGCGCGAAACATTTATTGGTTCGGTATCTCCTTTTCTCGACCAGGATTTTTATACAACTACCATCACGCGTTCACATTTTGCACGTGCCGGTTTCGATTATGATATTGGTGAGCGCAGCGTATTGGGCATGTACACACAATTTAATTACCGCGACCGCAGCCGCTACAGGACTTATAACCAAAGATTTCGCGATGCGCAGTTTGTGCTGGATAGTTTAAACCTGCGGATACAGGATGAAAATCAAACAGGTTTTAATCATGAAAGCGGCATTACGTATTTTATTGATATCGATTCCAGCGGACAAACATTATATGCTTCAGCCTCCTATGCGCGCAATGTGCAGGACAGGTTTGAGTTTTACGACCAAAGATTTTTTAATTCTGAACAAGTTGAAGTGGGTACCAAGCAATTGCTGCAAAACCTGGAGCGCCCGTCAGAAAGTGAACTCTGGATTTTTCAATTGGATTATACCAAGCCATTGAAGAAAAATTCAGGAATGGAAGCCGGTTACAAATCCACCATATCCAATCAATTTAATCAACAGGCGTTCGACCAGTTTAATTTAAATACAGGTGGGTTTGAGCGCAATGATACCATCAGCGATAGCTTTGATTTTAAAGAACATGTGCACGCTGCTTATCTGAATTATCGCACACGCATGGGAAGGTTTGGTTTCCAGGGAGGATTGCGTGCAGAGCTTACACTTACTGCAGGTGAACAGTTCAATTTTGATACAACTTTCGTAAACAATTACTTCAATCTTTTTCCCAGTGCTTACTTCAGTTACCATATTCGTCCCGAAGAAGAATTGCAAATCAATTACAGTCGCAGAATTTCCCGTCCGCGTGCTTTCTTCCTTGCGCCATTTTATAATGTGCAGGATTTGCTTAATCAGCGCATAGGTAATCCTTACCTGCAACCCGAGTTTACGGATAGTTATGAAGTGGCTTATCTAAAAGGTTGGGAAAAACTTTTCTTCACCGGAACGGTCTATCACCGCAGAAGCACAGATGTGATTTCCAGGATTATTTCTGTGAACAATCAAAACCAGGCCATACAAACCTGGGCCAATGCCAACATCAGAAAATCAACCGGACTGGAATTGATTCAGCAGT
>DAOLDI010000699.1:0-1384 GCA_035327445.1 Cyclobacteriaceae bacterium
GTGCCCCTGGTTCGGTGGGTAACGCCTCTTTTGCTTCAAGAGTACATAAAGGTAAGCGCATGGCAGGCCGCATGGGTAATGACAGGGTTAAGGTACTTAACCTTCGCGTTATGAAAATTGTGCCTGAGCAAAACCTTATCGTCATAAGCGGTTCTGTTCCCGGAGCCAAAAATTCAACTGTAATTCTCGAAAAGTAATGGACTTAACAGTACTTAAATATAGCGGTGAAGAAACCGGGAGAAAAGTAAGTCTGTCAGACTCAATATTTGGTATTGAGCCTAACGACCACGCCATCTACCTGGATGTAAAGCAATTCCTGGCCAATCAACGCCAGGGCACCCATAAGGCTAAGCAGAGAAACGAAGTTTCAGGATCTTCTAAAAAGATCAAGAAACAGAAAGGTACTGGCGGAGCTCGTGCGGGTAACATCAAAAACCCGCTCTTTGTTGGAGGTGGCCGTGTATTCGGTCCTCAACCCAGAGACTATAGCTTCAAGTTGAATAAGAAAGTTAAGGCCCTTGCCAAGAAGTCTGCACTTAGCTATAAGGCTAAAGACAATGGCATTGCTATTCTGGAAGATTTCAGCTTTGAAACTCCCAAGACTAAGGAGTATTTGAAGATGATGAAGGCGCTTGCAACTGAAAATCAGAAGACCTTACTGGTTCTTCCTGATGTAAACAAGAATCTTGTTTTGTCTGGCAGAAACCTGAGAAACACAAAAGTAACTACAGCAGATATGCTCACCACCTATGATGTGCTTAATGCCGATAAGTTATTATTTGTAGAGAGCGCAATTAATAAGATAGACACTTTATTAAATAAGTAATCATGAGTGTACTTAAGAAACCACTTGTTACAGAGAAGGTATCTGCATTGAACGAGAAAGGCATGTATGGCTTCGTTGTAGATATCAAAGCAAACAAGGTAGAGATAAAAAAGGCCGTTGAGAAAATGTATGGTGTAAACGTGAAGAGCGTAAACACCATGAACATTATGGGTAAGAAGAAATCAAGATACACACAAAGTGGTGCGCTTGAAGGAAGAAAACCCAATGTAAAGAAGGCTATTGTAACGCTTGCAGAAGGCGAAGTAATTGATTTTTACAGCGCAGTTTAATTTATAACAATGGGACTGAAGAAATTAAAACCGGTTACACCAGGCACAAGGCATAGAATGGCTCCCTCGTTTGACGAGATCACAACAGGGAAGCCAGAAAAATCTTTGCTTGTAACCAAGAAAAAAACTGGTGGAAGAAACAGCGTTGGTCATTTAACCATGCGCTATATTGGTGGTGGCCACAAGCAAAAGCTTAGACTTATTGACTTCAAGAGAAACAAGTACGGTATACCCGCAACGGTGAAGTCAATAGAGTACGATCCAAATC
>DAOLDI010000700.1:0-1378 GCA_035327445.1 Cyclobacteriaceae bacterium
GATTCATCAGGCTTAAGCGCCCTGCTGGTGGGTAACCGCGTTGTGCAGGAAGACGGAGGTATTTTTGTGCTGGCTGCGCTGCAAGATCATACCATGAAGCTCATTAAAATTTCTCAGCTGGATAGCGTACTCAATATTCTGCCAAGTGTAGAAGAAGCAGTTGACGCAGTTTTTATGCACGAAATTGAGCAGGACATGGGCAAAGACAGTGACTAAATTTTTTGCCCTGCCCGGCAACAATTAATTGCTTATTGAATTTTAAACTTACCATACTGGGATCGAGCGGTGCATTACCCGCCTACGACAGACACCCCAGCGCGCAGTTATTGGAAATTGATAACAAGCCTTACCTTGTAGATTGTGGTGAAGGCACGCAGGTACAAATCAAAAAGTATTACGGCAGCATACTTAAAATTGACCATGTGTTTATCTCGCACCTGCATGGCGATCATTACCTCGGGCTCATGGGATTTATTTTTTCCATGCACTTATTTAAGCGAGAAAAAGCCCTGCACATTTATGCACCCAAAGGTTTAGATGAACTCATTACCCTGCAATTAAGACTGGCCAATTCAGTTACTGCCTTCGACTTAGTATTTCATGAACTGAATACTACACAAGCTGAAACTATTTTTGAAACAGATAAACTCATTGTGCGCAGCTTTCCGGTGCTGCATAAAATTCCAACGCTGGGTTTTCTCTTTCATGAAAAACCCAAAGAGCGTATCATTGATAAAGACAGGCTGCCCCCCTCGCTGAAGTTTCAGCAAATTAATGCCTTAAAAAAAGGTGAAGATATTGTAGACGAAGCCGGAAATATCTTGTTTAAAAATGAGGCACTCACCCTGCCGCCCAAAAAATCAAGATCATACGCCTATATGGCCGATACCCGCTACAGCGAAAGTTTGAAACAATATGTGCAGGGTGTTGATATGCTCTATCACGAAGCTACTTTTATGGAGCCTGAAAAAGATAAAGCCGAACAAACCATGCACAGCACTGCAACTGAAGCAGCCACTTTTGCGCAGCAGGCAGCGGCAGCGCAACTCATCATCGGGCATTTTTCTGCGCGCTATAAATCATTAGAGCCTTTGCTGAATGAAGCCCGCAGTGTTTTTAGCAATACCGCATTGGCCATTGAAGGCAAAACTTTTGAACTTGAGGCATGAACAGCACACTGGAAAAGAAAAAGCGTAACCTCTTCATCATACTCAGCGGTATATTTTTAACCAATGCCCTGCTGGCCGAAATGATTGGCACCAAAATTTTTTCTTTTGAAGCTACCATTGGCATGGAGCCTGCGCACCTCAACATCATGGGCTTCATCATGGACTTTAATTTAACAGCAGGCGTGCTGATTTGGCCCATTGTTTTTGTT
>DAOLDI010000701.1:0-1369 GCA_035327445.1 Cyclobacteriaceae bacterium
GATTTCAAGCATCATTTTTCTGAATGATGCTGAAGATCCTCTTGGCGCTCCAACAAGAAGAATTTCTTTCATTGCGCGAGATCAGCAAGAGAGTGGTCCTGTATATCATATTTTTGTTAGCTACCCAGGTAACACAGCTCCTGTTGCAGATGACGTTGAAGATCCGAACTGTATTGAGTTAGATGAGGATACACCACACATCATAAACTTATCTGCAAGTGATGCAGATGGAGATAATTTAAACTTTATTATTGTTACACCACCTTCACATGGTACGCTAACAGGTTCTGGTCCGGAATTCACCTATACACCAGATCAGGATTACTTCGGTCCTGATTCTTTTACCTTTAAGGTGAATGATGGAACTGATGATTCTAATATTGCTGAAGTATGTTTGAATGTGTTACCGGTTAATGACCCGCCTGTTGCCGTAGATGATACGGCCACAACAACAACCAACGTAGCGATTACTTTTAACATTACGGACAATGATTTTGATGTGGATGGAAATATAGAACCATCTACTGTTGATTTGGATCCATCTTCTCCCGGGCAACAGAAAACATTTACAGTAGAAGCGGAGGGTATTTATGAAGTTGACAATGCCGGAAACCTGACTTTTACGCCTGCATTTAATTATCAGGGAGTAGCAAGTGCAATTTTCTATACCGTTGAAGATAATGATGGAGCGGTTTCTAACCAGGCTTCCATAATTGTTACGGTTAACCTCGGGCAATTAAGACCTGTTGCAGTTGATGATGTAGCAGATACTCAGCTGAACACACCCATCACATTTAATATCACGGATAATGATTTCGATCCTGATGGTCAGATAGAACCTTCAACTGTGGATCTTGATCCTTCAATTGCAGGCGAACAAAAAACGTATGCAGTTACAGGCGAAGGTAACTTCAGTGTGGATAATTCGGGTAATGTAAGCTTTACGCCAGCGGCAGACTTTACAGGCACGGTAGTAATTATTTACACCCTGAAAGACAATGATGGCTTGTTATCTAACGAAGCTACTATAAGTGTAAATGTAGTTGATCCTGCATCAGCCAATACAGCTCCGCTAGCTGAAGACCTGGAACTGGAAGTGCAACAGAATACGCCTAAAGATTTCAGCCTGGCAGCAAGTGATGCAGATGATGACCCGCTCACTTTCATCATTGTAACAAATCCCGCAAACGGAACACTCAGTGGTACAGGTCCTGCATTTACGTATACACCAAATACCGACTATTTAGGTGCTGATGAATTTACTTATAAAGTAAATGATGGAACAGAAGATTCCAATGTAGCTACAGTGAGTATTACGGTCATTCAAGATACATCGGCACCTGAAAATCGTGCGCCCAGAATTGCGCCC
>DAOLDI010000702.1:0-1367 GCA_035327445.1 Cyclobacteriaceae bacterium
AAATTATTGGTTTGTGGATAAGCGGATTGCAGCGTAGCCTCAGCTTATCTAATCTATTATTTCCATTCAAGTTACTTTTCAGCTACCTCAAAGCATTTTCAATTCTGAAAAGTTTTAAGCCCGATGCAGTGATTGGCACCGGAGGTTTTGCCAGTGGCCCGTTAATGTTGGCAGCTGGTAAATTGAGAATACCGGCACTTATTCAAGAACAAAATTCTTATGCAGGTTTAACTAATAAAAAGCTTGCAAAAAATGTAAATAAGATTTGCGTAGCATATGAAGGTATGGAAAAATATTTTCCGGCAGAAAAGATTGTGCTAACGGGTAATCCAATCCGCAAAGATCTGTTTAACGACCTTAGCCAGATTAAAGAAAAGGCCTGTGTGCAGTTTGCTTTTGATACAAACATTCGCACCATTTTAGTTTTAGGCGGAAGTCTCGGAGCAAGAACTATTAATGAAAGTGTGGTTAATCATATTGATAAGCTGATTGATGCCGGTGTACAGATTATTTGGCAAACAGGCAAACTGTACTTTGATGAAATGAACCGCAGGGTTGCCGGCAAAGATTTAAGAAAAATCAGAATCTATGATTTCTTAACCAAAATGGATTATGCTTATGCGGTTGCCGACCTGGTTATTTCAAGGGCAGGTGCTTTATCCATTTCTGAATTATGCCTGGTGGGCAAGCCAGTAGTATTTGTACCATCGCCCAATGTGGCTGATGATCATCAGACGAAAAATGCCGAAGCCATTGCGGCTAAACAAGCAGCTAAAATAATTGCTGATGAAGATGCTGTTGATAACCTCATCATAGAAGCGCTTGCGCTTGTATTTGAAGAGCATAAACTAATAAAGATGTCAGAAAACATTAAAGCATTGGCAAGGCCAGATGCAACAGAAAGAATTGTAGATGAAATTGAAAAATTAGTAGCGTGAAATTAGAGCAAGTACATAGCGTTTATTTCATAGGTATCGGGGGTATCGGTATGAGTGCACTTGCGCGTTGGTTTATGTTGCAAGGCAAGCAGGTATACGGGTATGACCGCACGGCTACTTTATTAACACAAGAATTAATTCAGGAAGGTGCACACATTCATTATACAGATGATGTAGCTTATGTGCAATCATTGGCATTAGATAAATCAACTACAATGGTTATCATAACTCCAGCCGTACCTAAAAATCATCAGGAGTGGCAGTGGTTTACTGCAAATGATTACACCATTAAGAAACGCTCTGAAGTATTGGGTGATATTACCAATACCAAATTTAACATTGCAGTAGCCGGCACACATGGCAAAACAACTACGTCTTCCATGATTGCCCACATTATTAAATCTTCGGGAAGCGCATTAGCAGCATTCT
>DAOLDI010000703.1:0-1355 GCA_035327445.1 Cyclobacteriaceae bacterium
GCATATAAATTAACCGGATGAAAAGGTACATCGCCAATACCATCTTTGTTAAGGTCATAGCCCTGGTATTTGTCCCAGTAATTGTTTTCCAGCTTATTCAGCACCAGTGTACCGTTGGTGGCAATATCAAAAGTATTGGCTATGAAATTATTTTTCAGAAACACATTATCATCGCAGCTTGCCTGAAGCTTAACGGCCCAACCATTTTGTTGAAAAAGGTTGTTTTCAAATTGTGTGCGACTTGTTCCTTCCATATAAATGCCAATGGTATTGGCCTTAAAAATATTTTGAATAACCCGGCTGTCTCTGATGTCTTTGAGTAAAAGTCCGTAAGAAGATGAGCCCCAGTTTTGTTCAAAATTGTTTCTGAGCATTTTTACATTAACTGAATACATTACCGCAACACCGGCACCATTATTTTTAAAGGTATTGTCTTCATAGTCATCATCATGCGAAAACATGAAATGTAAACCGTACCTGAGGTTATCTTCGCTGTGATTGGCTTTTATTAATGATTTTGTAACAAACTCGAAATAGATGCCATCTCTGTGACCTTTAATGGTGTTATTAATAATCTTAGCATTCGTGCATTTCCATAAATGAATACCATTGCCCGATTGATATTCATGTTCTGCACTTGCGGTTAGTTGATTATTTTCAACAATTGTGTTGTTGCTGTTCGATAAATGGATTCCGAAAAAGGTGTTCTCAAAAATATTTTTCCTTGCAATAAGGTAATCTGCATCTAATCCCTTGATTGCAGCCAGATCATTCATACTGCTGCGACCTGTATTTTTAAAATAGAAGCCCTCAATTACTACATGTTTGGCCGCTATGGTAAATATCTCATGTTGTAATTCACCATCGATTACAGGATATGATTTTCCAATAATGGTAATGCTCTTTTGAATAATCATGTTGCCTTCGTGGTAAATGCCGGGCATTACAAAAATGGTATCGCCATTATTTGCTTTACTAATTGCTGTGGCGATGGATTTTAATTGTCCGCTCTGGTCTACTACAAAAGTGTTGGCCAGCAATATTAAACTTGATAGAAAAAAGAATATCGTTAAGATGAATCTCATTCAAACAGATTTTCAATATCATGCCAGCTTAAGGCTGTTGCGTCCACCCATTCAGCAGCGTACATGTTTCTGCCGGTAGCAGAACTGAATGCGGCAATTTTACTGGCCATAGGGCTTTTAATGGCATCTGAATTGAGGTAAAATGCCTGGTATGCATCTGTTAAGTTTTCTGGATTTGCAAAATCAATTACCAGTAAATGCGCAATGTCTTCTTCGCTGATGTTATTTGATTTTATATGCTGCACCAGGCAATTCATATCATCAAAAATG
>DAOLDI010000704.1:0-1353 GCA_035327445.1 Cyclobacteriaceae bacterium
TGCTTTCGCTGATGACAGCGTAAAAGGAAATCCAAAGGCCCGCACCGAGTGGGCCATTCAACAATTAAAATATGCAGCTAAAGCGAGTCAAAACTTAGGCTTGAACGCGCACGCCACTTTCTCAGGTGCCCTCATGTGGCAAACGGTTTATCCCTGGCCACAACGTCCTGCAGGTTTGGTAGAGGATGCTTTCAAAGAATTAGCCAGAAGATGGAAACCAATTCTGGATGAGTTTGAGACATGTGGCGTGAATCTCTGTTATGAAATTCATCCGGGTGAAGATTTGCACGATGGCATCACCTTCGAAAGATTTTATGAAGCTAGCGGCAAACATCCTCGCGCAAAAATATTGTACGACCCCAGTCATTTTGTTTTGCAGCAATTGGATTACCTTCAATATATTGACATCTATCATGAGTTCATCAAGATGTTTCATGTAAAAGATGCTGAGTTTAACCCAACAGGAAGAAGCGGAGTTTACGGAGGCTATCAGGATTGGATTAACCGTCCGGGCAGGTTCCGTTCTTTAGGTGACGGACAAGTGGATTTCAAATCTATCTTCTCCAAACTTGCACAATACGATTATGATGGCTGGGCTGTGCTGGAGTGGGAGTGTTGCATCAAGCATCCTGAACAAGGAGCAAAAGAAGGCGCTCCCTTCATTAAAGAGCATATCATTAAAGTAACAGAAAAAGCTTTTGATGATTTTGCTTCGGCAGGTACCAACCCGGAGTTGAATAAAGTTGTACTTGGACTTAAGACCTCAAGTAAAAATGATGCTTAAGTATAAGAAGTATGTATTCACGTCATTGCGAGCTCCGTTCAAGAGTTTGAAGATTACAACAGTTAATGTGGAGCGAAGCAATCTATTAAGAGGCGTCATAAACTTTATAAAGAGATTGCTTCGTCACCCTTGCGCAAATTCCCCAGCTGTTCCTCGCAATGACGTTGTTTTTCAGATTACCTCATTTGAACAATAAAAATTAGCTTAGAAATTAAACCCAAACACATACATGAGTTCCCGAATTATTAAATCCATTGTTTTTGTTGCATTGACTTTTCTTATTTGGTCTTGCGGCTCAGGTGATAAAGAAATCAAACGCCCGCGCGACCCCTGGGTATTTCGTTCTGTGCTCGATGGTCAACCACGCATGGTTACGGTTGCCTTGCATGATGATTTGTACCTGGCCTTTGATGCGCGCCATGCCGGCTTATACAAAGCCTGGAAAGGCGGAGTTATTCTCGATGGTGCCGTCTACACAACCAAGCATGGTCCGCAACCCACCACTAAAGGGTATGCCTACTATGAAAATGTAATGAGCAAACCCGAATGGCAATTGCTGGTAAATGGCA
>DAOLDI010000705.1:0-1346 GCA_035327445.1 Cyclobacteriaceae bacterium
ATCTGGAAGAAATTTTCGCGGCTCAACACCCAGCCTGCAGAAACTGAGGGGAAAATCCCGTAGCGATTATTCAAACCGAATTTTGAGCTGCCATCTCTGCGAAGCGTTACAGAAAAGAGATAGCGTTCATCATAATTGTAGTTCACACGACCGAATACACTAAACAGAGCTTCGCGTTCATCACCAATTCCGCTTGATCTTCTGAGTGAATCAGGCGTGTTGTCAATGTATTGGAAATTGGGATCAAACTGTACTTCGTCCGGAATACCAGATGATGAGCCGCTGAAACCTCTTCCATTTTGTTCACGGGCTGTGGTTCCTAAGGTGATGTCAAAAAAGTGATCGCCTTTGGTGAAATTGTAATTCATGTAGTTTTCCCACTGCCAGATGAATACACGTGATGAGTATTGAAAGATGTCGTTCATCTCATTGAAGATGGGCAACTGACTTCCGTTTGTGTCAAAGAAGCGATAAGAGGGTGCAAAGCCATTGCCATTGTAATAGTTGTAGTCAACACCAAAGTCAGATTTGATAGAAAGATTTTTAGCCGGAGTTACTTTCAGGTAGATGTTTCCGAGTAATCCATCTTGTGTAGTTCTGTTATTGCTGATGAATATCCTGCTTAATGGATTTAAATATTCTTTCTGATTGAAAGGAGATTGCGCAAAACCAAAAGTGCCGTTCTCATCAAACACAGGTGTTATGGGATCATACACCAAGGCATCGCTGATAGGCGAACCAAAAGCATTGTTCTCTGGAATGCGGTTATTGTTGGCATGATTAAAGAAAATGTTTTGGCCGAATGACAGGTAATCATTGATTTGCTGCTCTGAATTGATGCGTGCGGTAATGCGTTGTGCATTTGATTTATCAGGTGCAATAATTCCTTTTTGATCAAAGAATGAGAGCGAAGCAAATACCGAACTATTATCAGTTCCTTTTGAAACTGAAAGTTGGTGCGTTTGCGTGCTGGAGCTTTCAAATAGCTGATCCATCCAGTTGGTATCATGTATAATGTTGTTTACATCAGGAAAACCAACCGGAAGCGAAGAATTACCTGCTGCATACTTTTCGCGCGTGAGGGTTACATACTGTTCTGAATTCAGCATTTGAGGCACGCGCCATGCCTGTTGTGCGCCATAAAAGGAAGAGTAATTTAAAGTGGCTTCGCCAGCTGCTGCCTTTTTAGTGGTTACCATAATAATACCATTGGCGGCCCTTGAACCGTAAATGGCAGTAGAGGCACCATCTTTTAGTACCTGTATAGATTCGATATCATCAGGGTTGAGGGCAGCAAGGAAACCATCATTGGAGTTTACCCCATCTATAATAATGAGGGGGTTGTT
>DAOLDI010000706.1:0-1343 GCA_035327445.1 Cyclobacteriaceae bacterium
AATTGAGACAATCTGCGCCATGTCTTACAGCAGTCTTGATGATTTCCAAAGTCAGTCGCGCATCATCGGTACGATACTCAGCATACAAGCCCCCTCCTTTTACATTTTCCGCTTTGAGCAAAGGTTCGGCACGTAGGGTTTCAGTTTTGGTAAGCATTCTGCGCCTGTCTGCTTTCTTCACATTGGCCAGCCAATCGTAAACTTTGAGTCCGAGAGAAATTACCACGCCACCCATTCTTGTTTTGTAAGAAACAGGAATCAGCATTTTTTCAGCAAGCACCAGGTGCGGAGCAATTTTGTGTACGATGGCACGCTCCCTGCCTACCTCTTTCACCAAGGCAAATTCCATTTGTTTGAGATAGCGTAAACCGCCATGAATCAGTTTGGTTGAGCGTGAACTTGTGCCCGATGCAAAATCATTTTTCTCTACCAGCGCAACTTTCAATCCGCGCGAAGCCGCATCCAATGCAATTCCCGCACCGGTAATGCCACCGCCTATGATTAGTAAATCATACTTCTCTATACGGAGTTTGCTTTTGATTGTGGTTCTATCGTTGAAGGAGAAATTCATGACCTCATCCCTAGCCCTTCTCCAAAGGAGAAGGGAACTCGTTCTTTGTTAATGATATTATCTTTCGAATCAAAATACGTTGCCTACTGCCTCCCGAGACTTCGGGATGCCTACTGTCAACTATTTTTTTCTATCCAGCCCATGCTCCGCTCCACTGCCTTCTGCCAGCCTTTGTACAATTTGCTTCGCAAGTCAGCAGCCATCATAGGTTTAAACAACCTGTTCACTTTTCTGTTTTTGATGATGTCTTCTTTTTTCCATAAACCTACCTGTATCGCTGCCAGGTATGCAGCGCCTTGTGCGGTAGATTCAATCACTTCCGGTCGCTCTACTTCTACACCTAAAATATCTGATTGAAATTGCATCAGCACATTGTTAGCGCAAGCACCGCCATCTACTTTCAATACATTCAGCTTCAAACCGGAATCTTTTTCCATCGCATCCAACACATCTTTGGTTTGATACGCCAGTGATTCCAGTGTTGCTTTGATGATATGGTCTTTACCGGTATCGCGTGTGAGACCGAAAATGGCTCCGCGTGCATACATATCCCAGTAAGGTGCGCCCAATCCGGCAAAAGCAGGTACCACATATACTTCATGATTGTCTTTGGCCTTCTCTGCGAAATATGCTGAGTCCCAGGAATCATCAATCAGCTTCATGGCATCGCGCAGCCACTGCACAGCCGCACCTGCAATGAACACACTGCCTTCGAGTGCATAATTCACTTTGCCATCCAATGACCAGGCAATAGTAGTTAACAAGCCACTAT
>DAOLDI010000707.1:0-1341 GCA_035327445.1 Cyclobacteriaceae bacterium
TGAAGCAGGTGAATGTATCTTAGGCAGGCCCTGCGCAATAGGATATTTTTTAAATGGAAGTACCCAGTTCGTAGAAATCAACGACAACATAACAACAGGAACCGCGCAAGTTACCTTAAACACTGCCGGTAACTATGATTTTATTGCGAATTATGGAGGCCAATCAATTGACCGAATAAACATCATTGTTAGAGTAAACAACCCACCCGATTTTCAATTACTGGCTTGCAGTAATAATGATGTGCGCCTGCAGGTTACTGAAAATATTTATGATCAGTACGTAATAAATTTTGGCGATGGATCAGCTGAAAGAATTATTAATAACAATGCCATAAACGTTCAACATGATTACACTGCACAAGGCACCTACCCTGTTTCTGTAAGAGGTCGTGATTTAAATGCCAAAGACAATTGTAATGCGGAGGTTAAAAACTTCACAACATTTGAAAGCCTGCCCCTTATTCCTATTAATAACCTCAGTATTGTAAATAATAATACCATTAACCTAAGTTTTAATACCTCATCAGGCGTACAAAACAGGTTACAGGTTGCTGTTAATAGCAATGTCAATTTTCAAACTGTACAAAATATTATTGGTGACGGCCAAAGCAGAACAATACCTATTACAAATATCAATACTGAAGACAATTTGTATTGCTTCAGGCTGGGAAGTTTTGATCCCTGCACCAACACTACAAGCTTCGGTCCTGTTATCTGCAGTGTACAATTAAACCTGCAAATACAAAATGATAATAATCGGTTAAGCTGGAATACCATTACTGCCGGTATCAACAATTACAGTATCAGAAGAAATGCTGGTCCTTATTTATCCGGTATAAACGCAACAAGCTTTGATGATGGCTCAGATAACATTACTTGCAACACGCCCTATTGTTACCAGGTAATTGCCAATTATGCAACAGGTACAAGCACATCCATTGAACGCTGTGGCGTCTCGTTTAAAACATTCACTCCTCCCGCTATTAACAACCTGAGTGTAAGTGTTGAAACAAGCGGTGTAGAAATTAACTGGCTTGCACCAGATAACCTTAATATTCCGGCCTTTGACTTAGGCAGATCAATCAATAACAGCAATTTTCAGGTAATTCAGTCCTCTCCCTTTACCAACTTTTTTGAAACACAAAATGTAATTGAAAACAGAGTATGCTATCGCGTTTCCTATGCAGAAGAATGCGGCAACAGCAGCGCTGCAGGAATTGAAGCCTGTGCCATCACGCTGCAAGGTGTAATGTCGGCCGATAATGTAGCTACACTAAACTGGAGTACCTACAATGGCTGGACTGACGGTGTGTTGCAGTATAGATTAGAAAGACTCAATGA
>DAOLDI010000708.1:0-1336 GCA_035327445.1 Cyclobacteriaceae bacterium
TTTCTCAATAAAAAAGCTTTGGTGGGCGATGCCATCGCGCATGCAGTATTACCCGGTATTTGTTTGGGATTTATACTGGCCGGCACTAAAAATCCGGTAATACTGATTGCTGGCGCTTTCGCAACAGGTTGGATTTCTGTTGTGCTGGTCGACCTCATTCACAACAAAAGTAAACTCAAGGAGGACACTGCTATTGGTTTGATTCTTTCTGTCTTCTTCGGATTCGGTGTACTGCTCTTAACCATCATCCAAAAATCTGGCAATGCCGCACAATCCGGGCTCGACCATTTCCTGTTTGGCAAAGCAGCTTCATTAGTAGGACAAGACCTTTTGGTCTTTGGTGTTGTAGCCGTGCTATTATTGATTATGGTCTATCTCTTCTTTAAAGAATTTAGTCTGCTGGCATTCGATAAAGATTTTGCGATAAGCATTGGTTTGCCGGTAAAAAGCATTCAGCTTGTGCTCACTTCATTGGTTGTACTTGCAGTTGTAATCGGCATACAAGCAGTTGGCGTTGTGCTGATGGCCGCCATGCTCATTACACCTGCTGCTGCAGCGCGTTTCTGGACAGATAAAATCAATACCATGATTTTTCTGGCTTGCCTCTTTGGCGCTTTCAGCGGATTAGCCGGTGCATACATTTCATTCATTGCCCCTGCCATGCCCACCGGTCCCTGGATAGTAATTGTGATTTCAAGCATCGCATTGCTCTCATTTTTTCTGGCACCAAAAAAAGGAATCATCACACGATTTCTTTCTCAACGCAAAGTGCGCTTAATGATGCAGGAAGAAAATGTATTGAAAGCTTTGTATCATCTGGGCGAAACAGATAAAGATTTTTTCAAACAACGTGGTGTAATGGCCATCACGCAAAAAAGACATTTTGATTTGAATATGCTGGAGCGAACGCTGCAAAGATTATTGAGGCAGGGTTATCTTACTAAATCAGGTTCTTCCTGGCAATTAACCAGGGAAGGAAAAGAAAAAGGACAACGCATTGTGAAGTTGCATCGCTTATGGGAGTTGTACCTGACTACTTACCTGCGCATTGCACCAGACCATGTGCATGATGATGCAGAAACAATTGAACACTTTTTAACGCCTGAGTTGGAAGCCATGCTCGAAGAAAAATTAAACTATCCAAAATTCGATCCGCATGAGGAGAAGATACCTTATAAGAGTCAATAGTTAATTAGTCGATAGCTATAATATTAAGACTATCGACCATCAACAAAAATTATGAACGATTTATACATCATATTAACCGGTTCTTTAGTGGCAGTGAGTTGTGCCCTGCTGGGTTCTTATCTTATCTTAAGAAAAATGGCCATGGTGG
>DAOLDI010000709.1:0-1333 GCA_035327445.1 Cyclobacteriaceae bacterium
TCTTTCCTGCGCATCAAATCAGCCACCTCGGTGAGCAATGTGAGTTTGCCTCCATAAGTTTCCTGCAGGTTTTCCTGCGTGAATACTTGTTCAGTAGGGCCATAAGCAATCAAGCGCGTGTTGAGCAAAATCACCCAAGTGAAATACTGGCTTACAGATTGCAAATCATGATGCACTACAATAACCGTCTTTCCTTTGCTGCTCATATCGCGCAGCAAATCGATGATGGCTTTTTCAGTTGCGGCATCAACACCAGCAAAAGGCTCATCCAGAAAATAAATATCTGCTTGTTGCGCAAGGGCCCTGGCTAAAAACACACGTTGCTGTTGCCCCCCCGAAAGCTGGGAGATTTGCCTTTGTGCAAAAGCTTCCATGCCTACTTTTTGCAAGGCTTCCATGGCTACGTCTTTATCTGCTTTGCGCGGTCTTTTAAATAAGCCCAGTTTGCTGTAACGTCCCATCAACACAACATCCATTACCGATGCCGGAAAATCCCAGTCGACCGATTCACGCTGCGGTACATAACTGATGCGCTGGCGCACCTTTTCAATATCCTTATCAAAAATTTTAGCATAACCACTTGAGAGAGGGAGCAAACCCATCACCGATTTGATAAGTGTAGACTTACCTGCACCGTTTGGACCGATAATTCCTACCAGACTTCCCTGAGGTAGTTCAAGGTCGATGTTCCAGAGTACAGGCTTTTTATCAAAGCTTACCGTGAGGTCGTGTATCTCTAATGCAGGTGTCTTGTTAGTTTGTGCTTCCATTATTCCTCCCAATTCCATTTTCTTAATTGATAATATTTTTTTCTGGGTGTGGCATGCAGGGGGTGTATGCCATTTCTTTTGCACCATATAAAATGAAAGCTGAGTCCAGCGAGAAATAAAATGCCCAGGAAACTCAGTGATACTGCCTGACCAAAGTTGATGTTAAGTACATATGCAATACCCAATACCATTAGCCATTTTAAGCTTAACCTCCACCAGGCTGTTTCTACTTCAAATCTGCCGAAGATGGAAGCTCCAACTGTGTGCATGAGAAAGAGTATCAATAATTCCAGTTCCATAATGCTATTTCGATTTTGCCCAAGCACTCAAAGTGTTGGCTCATCTTCAGTTTTTAATGATTCAACAATGGTTTTAACATTTGCTTTAAACATGCCGATATAGGTTCCTTCGGGTGTACCGGCTGTTCCCAGTGCATCAGAGTATAAGTAACCGCCAATCTGTAAGGGGTGACCTTTCTTTTTACAGCCTTCCACTACTGCTTTAATGGCCTTCTCTGGTACAGAAGTTTCAACAAAAACTGCATTGATTTTTCTTGCCACTAT
>DAOLDI010000710.1:0-1332 GCA_035327445.1 Cyclobacteriaceae bacterium
TCCCACTCAATTTTAAGCGTTTTACCATGCGAGATTTTTGAGCCGGCAGCCGGGCTTTTCAATGTATAGGGCCGGGCAATAATTAGCGGCAAGCCCCTTACTTCAAACGTGATTTGTCCTTTATAACTGCCCAATTCAGATTTCGCTGCCCAGCTGATGCTTTTATTAATTCCGGGTTTAACGTTGGGGCCTACATCGCCACTTACCATTTTCAGGGCTTCGGTAAAATTATTGGTAGAAGAAAAAAGGGAGATATTGAATTCCTGGTCGGGTATTGGTGTACGCAAATCATATTCAATAATGATGAATTCATTTCGCACGGTAGCTCGTACATTTTCAATGGTCTGGGCCAGCACACAATGCCAGGAAAGAATGAGCAGCAGGGCTGCAATTGGCAATTTTTGCATAAAGAGGTTTAGATTAAGGGTAGAATCAGTTTAAAGCCAAGTAAATTTAAGCTTAAGTTACAGGATTGCAACGGGGGCTAGGCTTTTTTCAGATTAAATTCAGGTTTTTAACCATGCATGAGAATCAGGCTAAAGCTAATTTGTTACTTATAGAATCAGACCTTTTTTCCCGGTTTTGTATTTTCTCTGTTTGCTCCTGATACTTAGGGTGGGGTTCAAGGAATTTGACTAAGAAAGATGCAAAGTTTGTTTAACTACCTGTCTATTCAAGTTCTCTTCTTTCAGCAGGCAGGCCAAGAATGAGGCTCAGAATATGAATCCTCAGCTGCGAGCTTCTGGAGAAATTTTAATGTTTAAGAAAATTTAGAGTGGAGCGAAGCCTGTCTGCAGGCAATCTTTCTTTTAAGAAGTTCTGTTTTTTTTAAAATCAGATTACTTTATCACAAACAATATTTATTCAATTTATTACCCGCAGTACTTTATTGCTGGCATGCAAAGCAGATTGCAAGCATGCATAAAGTCTTGATAATTTTTTCATCATCAATTGAAATTCAGTCTGGCAGATTACCACAAAAAGGGTATTGAAGAACCATTAGGTCTGAAATACTTTTGAGGTAAACATTAATTTTTAACTAAACCTTATTGGTTATGAGAAGACAAAGAAAAAAGTTTCTTCTGCACTATTGTATGGTTGGAATTGCCGGACTGGTATTTCTGCTGTCTTGTACAGAAGAGCTTATTTTAATTGAACAGGAAGACAGGTCTAAGTTGGATAGTCTTGAAACTATTATTCGGGTGATTGAAGATGATCTCAACGTAGTACTAGCAGCCAAATCTGATCTTCAAAGAAAAGTTGATTCGCTTAATAATCTTATTAGCGGACAGATTACTCAGCCCTTGCAGGACATAGAATACACTGTACAGG
>DAOLDI010000711.1:0-1329 GCA_035327445.1 Cyclobacteriaceae bacterium
GTGGTTTTGCATTGCCTTACATCAACCAACCAGAAGAAGTTGTGCAGTTGGCAATACCTTATCTCTACATCATTGCCTTTTCACTCATACCCATTATGGTTTTTCAAACTTTTCGGCAGTTTGCCGAGGGTTTATCGCTCACCAGAATGGCTATGGTAATTACGGTTGGCGGAAACCTGCTCAACATTTTATTAAACTATTTTCTCATCTACGGCAAAGCAGGTTTTCCTGCATTAGGTTTGAATGGTGCCGGCTATGCAACTTTAATTAGCCGTGTAGTTATTGGCGCGGGTATGATGGCCTACATATTTTATCATCAACGATTTGCTCTTTATAAAGCAGCTTTTGCATTTGGTAATTACTCAAAATCACTCATCAGAAGAATGTTGGGTATTGGCATACCTGCAGGCATACAATTTGTTTTTGAAGTAAGCGCTTTCGGATTTTCCGCCATCATGATGGGCTGGATGGGTACTACTGCTTTGGCTGCACATCAAATTGCCATCAACATGGCTACCATCAGTTACATGACAACTTCCGGATTAGCGGCAGCAGCTACTATCAGAGTAGGCAATCAGCTAGGTAAAAAAGATATTGTGAATATGCAACGTGCTGGGCTTTCATTAATTGGTATGGCTATGGTGATTATGTCGGTTTGGGCCCTTGTGTTTATAATGGGCAGGTTTTATTTCCCTACACTATATATAAGTGATACAGAAGTTATCATGCTTGCGGGTTCATTACTCATCATTGCGGGTTTCTTTCAGTTGTCTGACGGCCTGCAGGTGGTTTGCATTGGTGCCTTGCGCGGTTTACAAGACATGAAAATACCCACACTCTTTATTTTTATTGCCTACTGGGTAATCGCTCTGCCTTTGGGTTATTGCCTGGGATTTATTTTTGATTTCGGTCCCATTGGAATCTGGTGGGGATTGTTTATCGGCCTCACCATTACAGGCGTAATCATGTATATGCGCTTCAGGCATTTGAGTAAAAAGCTTTTGAAGAAGTATTATGAGCGGTAATACATGTATTTGTTGGATTAGCCTCTCAGGCATTCTATATTTAATTGGCTAAACCAATTACTTATGCAGACTTCTTCTAAGACGGTGCGCGCATCGCAAACAACCATTACCGAACTGATGATTCCTGCCTATGCCAATTTTGGCGGTAAAATTCACGGAGGTATTTTGTTATCATTGATGGACAAAGTTGCTTACGCCTGCGCCAGCAAGCATGCAGGTGCTTATTGTGTAACCGTTTCGGTAGATAATGTTGAGTTTTTACAACCTGTAGATGTAGGCGATCTTGTTTCATTAAATGCTACTG
>DAOLDI010000712.1:0-1308 GCA_035327445.1 Cyclobacteriaceae bacterium
GTTAGGTGCTGCTTGAGGTCTCAATTGAAATCTAAGTCCTATCCATCCATGGGGTTGGTTGGTTCTTTCATAATTCAGAGCCTCAACCGTATTGGCAAAGGCAAAAAACTTGGTGTGCTCAATTCTATGCGGTAAACGTATTGGCAGCAATCCGTATTCATGATCCAACATCATCATCAGCCTGTTTTCAGAAACATATCTGTCAGACACACCATAAATCGCATCACTGAATTTCATGTCGTAAGCCGACATGGTTTTGGCAATAGTTCCAGAAGCCCCTCCGGCTTTAAAAAAATTTGCAGCAACTTCTTGTCCTGCGCCTATTTCAGCAAATGAACCATAGATTCCTCTATCAAGGTTTATCCTTAATGCCTTTTCATTGGTTGTTAACTTCCTGAAATCTTCCATATCTGCCCCGAATTATTATGTAAAGGAATAAAATTTAAGCCTAATAGCTGCAATAAAATACGTATTTCTAACTATGAAGGATGAGTTATTCTTTCGATAAGATTAAAATTCTTTAATCAACCTTCACACTACTTTACATATTAGCAATCAACATGCCTTAATGTTCATTTTTATAGAATGTTTTTCTTCTTTTGATGCCACATTTGATAATTAAGGCTAATCGCATAATTTGCTTGCTTTTATTAGCAAAAATTTAAAAGTAAATGGTAAACAGAGGAGGTTTCTCAAGTCGTGTAGGGTTTATACTCGCAGCCGCAGGTTCAGCTGTAGGTTTAGGTAATATCTGGAAATTTCCCTATGAAGTGGGGCAAAACGGTGGTGCCGCCTTTTTACTCATTTACCTGATTCTGACATTTCTTATTTGCTATCCTATTATGGTTGGTGAAATATCCATTGGCCGAAATGTGGGTAGAGATGCATATGGATCTTACACTGCACTGGGTGGCAAACGCTGGGGTATATTAGGTTTATTCGGAATTCTGTGCGGTTTCATGATTTTGTCTTTTTACAATGTAGTTGCCGGCTGGGCCTTCGGTTATTTTCTGGAGATCTCTTTCGGCAGTCTTTTGGACGAACCTGATTTTGGCACCTTCTTCGGGTCTTATGTAAACGATTTTTGGGATAACCTCATCTTCTCAGCTTGCTTTATGCTTATTACGGCAGCAATTGTAGCCCGCGGTGTACAGAAAGGAATTGAAGCTGCAGCCCGCATTATGATGCCATTGCTTTTTATTATTTTGATTGCACTCATCATGTATGCAGTTACATTACCAAATGCATTGGATGGTATCAAATTTTATTTAGTCCCGGATTTCAGCCAGCTGAACCTGCAAACACTTT
>DAOLDI010000713.1:0-1297 GCA_035327445.1 Cyclobacteriaceae bacterium
AGGTAAATTATTTAATACCGGAACAAAGCCTGTGATTAAGCCGCTGCTGGCAGCAGCCGTATAATTAAAGGTAATGGTTCCTGAACTTGGTGTTGTAGTTGAACTTAGCTCAATCGCTGTTGTAGCATCACTGCAAATAGATTCAGCAGGAGGTGTTGCAATAACTACTGGTCTAGGTTCAACACGTAATATGATGTCACGCTCTGGACCGCGGCAACCGGCTGCTGAAATTGGTACAATCGAATAAACAACATTGATAATATTGTCAGTATCATTTGCAAAATGATCAGCGCCTATCTCGTTAATGTTGGCTGTAGTGCGCGGAGCCGCATTAAATCCTGCCCCTGGCACAAGGCCTGCACCAACAACAATATTTGTAATTTCAAATTGGTCTGCTGCGGCACTTCCGGCAGTATTTGCCAAAACAATTTGTGTGTCTTCTTCACTGCAAACGGTTTTATCCAATAAGGCTAATGCGGGTGAGGGATTAATTTGCAGTGTTACAGTCTGTGCATCACCAAGGCAACCGGCCGCACTAACAGGCACTACAGTATAAACAACATTTAAGGCGCTGTTGGTTGTATTTACAAAGACATCATTAATAATTGCATTTGCACTAAGTCCATTACCTATCACTGCATTTCCACCGCCCGGTTGTAAACCAGGGGGATAGTTGATTCCTGTTATATTGTATGAGGCTGCTGCAACCGAACCGGGATCAACACTTAGTGTAATTCCGGAAGGCACACCACTACATACAGGTGCCGGATTGAGCGAAGGATCTAATACAGGTTCTGGTTGTACGGTTAAGGTTATAAATACAATGTCACCAAGACAACCCTGAGGGCTCAAGGGCTGAAGTTCATAAACAACCGTGAGATTACCTGTGGTGATATTGGTGAACCTGTCATTTGCAATATAAGTTGTACCTACGCCACTAACACCAGCTAAAGCATTACCTGCAGCAGGAGTAAGTCCGGGCGCAATTGTAACACTTATCAATGCATAACTTGCCGCCCCTACAGAAGTGCCATTGGTAGATAAAACAATTCCGCTATTCTGGTCGCTACAAACAGTGGCATCCAGACTTGGATTGATAACAGGTTCAGGATTAACAGTGAGGATGATATTTCTTACAGCACCAAAACATCCATCTGCACTCCTACCGCGTATTTCATAAATTACTTGCAGTGGTGTCGATGTCAGGTTTTCAAATCTGTCGTTGAAGATGTAATTATCTGCTACCCCGTTGGCAACAATTGCATTACCTGCAAGCGGTGTCAGTCCGGGCGCAATT
>DAOLDI010000714.1:0-1296 GCA_035327445.1 Cyclobacteriaceae bacterium
GTAATGAGTAATGCCTGTATAATTGATATTTATTTTGCACATGATAGTGATGAACCGCTTTCGGTTTCTGGTGTGCAAGGGCTTCTTAAATCAATGCTCACCAATCCTAATCAAAGAATAGAAGTAAGAGGCTATACCGATAATAACGGGCATCCTGATTACAATAGAGAGTTGAGTTTACGCAGGGCCAATAGTGTCAAGAATTACCTGGTAAAATCCGGAATTGAAGAGTCAAGAATACAAACTGCGGGCTTCGGACAAGAAAACCCGATTGCAGATAATAGCACGTATGAAGGCAGAAGATTAAATAGGAGAGTGGAGTTTGCTATTATTCTTGAATAATAGCAAACTTGATTAAATGGATAACGATAGACTAAGCATTGCTTCAAAATTTATCAATACCACTTCAAGTCACCTATTTCTTACGGGCAAAGCAGGAACCGGAAAAACTACATTTTTAAAAAATCTAAAGAATACCACACACAAAACATTTATTGTGGTGGCACCTACAGGCATTGCTGCACTCAATGCTGGAGGAGTAACCATACATTCTCAATTCCTCTTTCCTATAGGCACATTTATACCTGAGCGTTCTTTACCACAGCATTTTGCTTATCAAGGCAGTTATTTTAGTCAAGAGGTGCTTGCCCGCAAACACCCACTTAACAGTGCGCGCAAACAAGTACTTCGCTCTATAGATTTACTGGTAATTGATGAAGTCAGCATGCTAAGGGCAGATTTACTTGATGCAATTGATTACAGGTTAAAATCTGCCCGGGGAAATTTTGAACAAAGCTTTGGTGGTGTACAGTTATTGCTAATAGGAGATCTTTACCAATTGCCTCCGGTAATCAACAGAGAAGAAGTAAGAGTTTTAAGTGATTATTATCCTTCGCCCTGGTTTTATGAGTCTAAAGCTTTAAAGCGTGATGAGTTCATCTACATTGAATTGGATAAAATATTTCGTCAGACCGATGAGCAGTTTATTGCTTTGCTCAATAAACTCAGAGATAACCGCATCAGTGCAGAAGAGGTACAAATGCTTAATGCGCATTACCGCACAGAAGCAGAGATAAAAGAACTTAAAGAGATAATAACCCTTACCACACACAACAATAAGGCAGATGCCATCAACAAACAAGCATTGATGAAACTGGCTTCAGCAGCGCATTTCTTTGAGGCGAAAATTCAGGGCGACTTTCCCGAGCAGATGTTTCCAGTGTTACAAAGCCTGGAATTAAAAGTGGGATCGCAAATTATGTTTGTAAAAAATGATACGGAAGAGAAGATGTACTT
>DAOLDI010000715.1:0-1290 GCA_035327445.1 Cyclobacteriaceae bacterium
GTACAAGTACCAAAACCAGAATTACAATAATGCCGCCCTCAATCAGGTTTCTGCTCACCGTCTGTATGGTTTTGCCAACCAGCACAGAGCGGTCGAGGTATGGATAAATATCTAGTCCTTCAGGAAGTGATTTTTTTACCAATTCAATTCGACCTTGTACGCTTGATATGGTTTGCGAAGAATTTGCTCCTTTAAGCATTAAGGTAATTCCTCCAACAACCTCACCTTTTCCGTCCATAGTCATGGCACCATAGCGTTTAGCATTACCAAACCGAACCTCAGCAACATCGCGCACAAGTACCGGAATGTTATTGTTATGTTTAATTACAATTTGTTCTATCTCTTCAAAGTCTTTTACTACACCTTCTGTGCGTATGTAAAAAGCGTAATGCTCATCTTCAATATAACTTGCTCCATTATTTTGATTATTAACTTTTAAAGCCTCAAGCACTTCTTGAATGGTGGTATTTGTTGATTGCAACTGTAGCGGATTTACAGCTACTTCGTACTGTTTGAGTAATCCACCCAAACTGCTCACCTCAATAATACCGGGTATACCACCTAATTGTCTTTTTACAATCCAGTCTTGTACAGTACGTAGGTCCATTGCATTATACCAATGCTCATAACCTTTTTTCTTCACAATTACATACTGATAAATTTCACCAAGGCCGGTTGTAATGGGCATAAGTTCAGGCTTACCCATGTAGGGGGGTATGTGATCTGCAACAACATCGAGTTGTTCTTTTACCAGTTGCCGGGCATTCAATACAGGCACTTTGTCTTCAAACACAATGGTTACAACTGATAAGCCATAGCGTGAAATTGATCTTACCTCAACCACATCGGGCAGATTGCGCAATCCGGTTTCAACGGGATAAGTGATGAACTTTTCCACTTCTTGCGGACTAAGAGATGGAGAAACTGTTACTACCTGCACCTGGTTATTGGTAATATCTGGTACGGCATCAAGCGGAATATTTTTTAGACTGTAAATACCCCCACCTATGAGGCCAATTATCAATAAAGAGACAATTAATTTATGCCTTAGCGATAAGGCAATGATTTGCTTGAAAAGCATATCTGAAAAATTTTAGTAATGAAAATATTTAATACACTGAACTGAAATCAGGTATAAAGAGGAGGAGCGCGTAATCCGCTGGCTGATCGTTGAATTTGAAATACAACGGGTACGGCTTGAATGATTATAGGCTGATGATTCAGCTCAACAATCTGAACTTGCACTTGGGTCTGTATGAAAATCGGTAAATCAGTACCAGCAGTAATGGT
>DAOLDI010000716.1:0-1286 GCA_035327445.1 Cyclobacteriaceae bacterium
GCAAGCAAAAACCAGATACCGGCCTTACTTAATTCAAACATGCCAAAGGGCTCCAATCCATGATTGGCTGCAATACCGCTCACCAAAATATTGGTTGAAGTTCCAACTAAAGTGCACACACCGCCCATCAATGAACCAAAAGAAAGCGGCATCAGTAATCGGCTTGGCGGAATGCCCGAATCTCTTGCTACTTTAAGTACCACAGGCATAAACATGGCTACTACTGCGGTATCGTTAATAAAAGCACTTAGCAAACCGGTAATGCTCATGATCATAATGAGCAGCAGGTAATAATTTGTTTTGCCACTCTTAACCAGTAAAGCGGTTACTTTATTGAGTGCCCCGCTTTTGAAAATGGCAGCACTTAACACAAACATGGCGCCCACAGTAATGGTGGCTGCATTGTTAAAACCCGCAAAGCCTTCTTCCGGACTCAATATGCCGCTAACCATGAAAGAAACCATCACCAGAATAGAAACAGTATCAATAGAAAAAGTCTCTCTTACGAAAAGAAAAATGGCTAAGCCAATGATACCGAGTGTGATGATGATTTCGAGCGTCATCTGAATAGTTTTAGTTCAATTTACTAAAGCTCTTCTTCTCTTTCCAGCATCAGAATGGATGATTGCGGAACGATAAAATATTTTTCTGATTCGTAAATTACTTCTACCGCACCTTTTTGTAAAAAGATGGCCAGGTCGCCTTCTTGTGCCTGCAAGGGTAAATATTTGATTTGTTCTTCCTTGCCTTTCCACAAGTCATCCTCATCGGCAGGCATGGGAAGAGGATAGCCCGGACCAACTTTAATAACATAACCACTTTGAATTTTTTCTTTCTCCTGCACACCCGGAGGCAGGTATAATCCGCTGTCGGTTTTGTCGTTTTGTCTGGCAGGCTTTATCAGCACCCGGTCGCCTACCACAATTAATTTTTTAAGTTTATTGTCGGCCGTTATTTTCATTTGCTATGTATTGATTTAAAAGTTTCCTGGTTTGCTGCTGCAGTTTGCTTTTGAAGATACCTGTAAATCCCAGCAGCCATCCGTTCAAGCCAATTGCCTGCCGGGCCCATTTCCAAAGATTGAAATGGTCTGTATGTCTGTAAATTTTTCCGTCCTTAAATTCAAACTGCGCCCGTATGCTATTAACAACTTTGCGCCCGGTTTGTCTGAAAATGTATTGCGCTTCCCATTGAGCTGAACCGGTATGCTCATCGGCTTGTACATCAGTAAAAACAATGTTTATTTTTTCGCCCGAGCGTTCTATCAACATCTGCCACATTTTTTT
>DAOLDI010000717.1:0-1272 GCA_035327445.1 Cyclobacteriaceae bacterium
ACGTTATCGCTCTTACCACCCGATAAGCCTGTAACATTGAAGGAAAGTGTCAATCGGTTATTCACCACCGATACTGTCATCAACACATCATCATTTCTGCGCAACTGGTTGGCATTGCCATTCTCAAACTGCCAGGTTCCTGATGCCGGCCAAGCTGTTTGCACACCACCTTGTGTGTTGTAGGTAAAATCTCCGAAGGCTAACCTGAAGTTGGCAAACTGATCGCTCACATCGAAGCCGTTCTTCATCACACGCCCAGTGCTGCCCAGTTCCCAGGGCGCATTGCCTTTCTTCAATTCTGTTATTCTCTCCTGCAAAACATCTGGTGCCGGTGTGTCTTCCCCGCAATGTGAAAACATGAGTAATGCCAGCAGACTCAGAATGCTCAGGTTTATGCTTATTTTTTTCATAACTGTTTCTTTAAATATTTTCATTGATTTCTACGCGCTATTGCTTGATTACCTTGTACACCAACATACCCTGCGATGTATTTACCCTTAGCAAATACAGGCCGCTGCTTAAGTGCGATACATCCACACGCTGCTCTGACTCATCTGTTAAGCTGATGACTTCATTGCCCTGAAGATTATACATCTTCATTTGAACCGGCAGGCTTTCGTTAAACCTGATGTGCATCTCATGCGCCACAGGGTTAGGATACACTTGCAAATTAAGTATGCGCTGCACTTCTTCTACACCGGTTACTGTATTTACTTCAAAGCTGCGCTCAACAGGTGCTGCTGCTAAAAATTGCTCATTACCCGCCTGACTAGCCCTGATACTTACTGTACCTAAGCCGGTAAAGCTTACCACATTGCCTGCAATTGTTGCCGGGCCGCTCACAATTTCGTAGCTCACCGCCAAACCTGATGTTGCTGTGGCATTCAGTGTAAGCGGACCTTCTTCTTTAAAGCGATCCGCAATGGCCGGGAAGTTGATGCTCTGCGCCTGTTGTGTTACTGGAGTAAATACTTCAAAGCTCGTGCTTGCCTCTGCTGCAAGGTAGTTCTCGTTACCCGCCTGTGTTACGGTAATGGTAACGGTTCCGGTTTCTCCACTTAAAGTTACGGTTACGCCTTCTATCGTTGCAGGACCTGTTACTCTGTATGTAAGTGGCAATGCTGTATCTACACTGGCAATCACATCAAAGGCATCTGCATCAATCTCTTTATCTGCTATCTCATTGATGGTAATTACCTGGGCTGCCTTATTGATGGTAAAAGAACGGCTTACTGCAGTGGCCGGATTATACTCATCATTGCCTGCCTGAGA
>DAOLDI010000718.1:0-1269 GCA_035327445.1 Cyclobacteriaceae bacterium
GTAATGTCTTCAAGGTTATACCTGAAAGCACATACCATGGAAGAAGTAGTGGTGGGAAGTTTTGCGGGTTTTATGACAAGTTTTATTTCAATGTTAATTTTATTCAGATAAGCTATGTATAAGTATATCACTTACCAGGTTGCAGCAGGCGTGGCCACCATTACGCTTAACCGTCCGGAAGTTTACAACGCATTAAATGATGAAATAACATTTGA
Source organism: Cyclobacteriaceae bacterium (assembly GCA_035327445.1). Classification (GTDB taxonomy): domain Bacteria; phylum Bacteroidota; class Bacteroidia; order Cytophagales; family Cyclobacteriaceae; genus DAOLDI01. Next base: position 216 of record DAOLDI010000718.1, read on the forward strand.
AATGCAGGATGCATTGAAGGCTGTTCATAAAGATGAGGCAGTGCGTGTACTTGTGTTAACCGGAGCAGGAAAAGCATTTTGTTCAGGACAAGATTTGAAAGCATCTTCTACTCAGGAAAAAAGATCTTTTATTGATTCCTTACATAAACGATACAATCCAATCATTCGTGCAATGCGCAATTTGCCCAAACCCATTATCTGCAGATTAAATGGCGTGGCAGCTGGTGCAGGTTGTTCAATTGCATTAGCATGCGATATGATTGTTGCAGCCGAAGAAGCAACTCTTATTGAAGTATTCATCAATATTGGTTTAGTACCTGATTCTGGCTCATCTTATTTTTTACCCCGACTGGTAGGCACAGCCAAAGCATTTGAACTATGCAGTATGGGCAGTCGTGTTAAAGCTGCAGAAGCATATGAATTGGGTATGGTAAACAAAGTGGTGCCTGCAGATCAATTAGATAAAGCGGTTAAAACCTATACCGATTATTTTGCCAATGCACCCACCAAAGCCATAGGTATTATTAAGAAGATGTTGCAAAAATCTGCTACATCAACATTAGATGAAATGCTTGATTACGAAGCTTACTGCCAGGAGATAGCCGGAAGGTCAGCAGATTACAAAGAAGGTGTTGCTGCCTTTATTGAAAAGCGCAAGCCAAACTTCAAAGGCAATTAAAATAGATTTTAAAATCCGATTACAGAGAATCCCAAAGTAAGGGCGTTAAAGTCTTCGCCACCGGGCCCAAATCCAGGACGGAAGAGAGGCGAGAGGTTGTATCTGCCATAAATATTGAAGCCACCTACACCAATTCTGATGCCCGCACCATAACGTAATGGATTAAGATCAAAGCTCTGCTTGTCTTTCAGAATTTTGTTTTCTCCACTCTGTGCATGTTTAATTTTTGTTCCTGAATCAAACAAGACGCCTACATATGCGCCCAGTGTAACATGAAAACTACGATATACATCATTTGGATTTGTATAAAACCTGATTTCCAGCGGTAAGTCAACGTAATTGGTAATTACCATAGATTTTTTGACTGCACCTATT
>DAOLDI010000719.1:0-1266 GCA_035327445.1 Cyclobacteriaceae bacterium
CATGCTTACCTGAGGTTTTAGTACGAAGTGTAAAGCCTGAAGATGACAAAGCTTTCTTAAGAAGCCAGCATTTTCAGCAATGCAGTTAATCTGTTTTTAAGGTTTCTTCTGTCAACAATAAAATCAAGAAAACCTTTATCGAGTACAAATTCTGCGCTTTGAAATCCCTTGGGCAAATCTTTGCCAATAGTTTCTCTGATTACGCGTGGTCCTGCAAAACCAATTAATGCGCCAGGTTCTGCAATATTGAAATCGCCCAGCATGGCATAAGAGGCAGTTACACCACCTGTTGTAGGATCGGTAAGTAAAGAGATATAAGGTATTCCTGCTTTATCCAAAAGTGCAAGCTTGGCAGATGTTTTGGCCATTTGCATCAATGATAAGCCAGCTTCCATCATGCGTGCACCACCAGAGCGTGATATCATCAAAAATGGTTTTTTATGTTTCAGTGCATGGTCTGCTGCGCGCGCAATTTTTTCTCCTACAACAGAACCCATAGAACCTCCGATAAAACTAAAATCCATACAGGCAATTACAATTGGTAAGCCATTCATTTTACCATGCGCAGTACGTACTGCATCTTTCAATTCAACTTTTGCCTGTGATTCTTTAATGCGCTTAGGATAGGGTTTAGTGTCAACAAATTTCAGCGGATCAGCAGATTCCATATTGGCATCAAGCTCAGTGAACTTATTGTCATCAAAAAGTATTTCAAAATATTCTTTAGAACCAATGCGTACATGGTGGCCTTCTTCAGGCACTACGTATGCATTGTTTTTCAATTCGCGTGTGTGTACAATTTTTCCTTTGGGCGACTTGAACCACAGGCCATCAGGCACTTCGCGTTTTGCTTCTGTTGGAGTTAGTATTCCTTTATCAGTTCTTTTAAACCACTGCATAAATATGATTCAAGATTTCAGATTTAAAATTAAACTTTAGGCTTAATGATGATTAAGCGATGTCAATGTTATGATCAAGATATACATCCTGAATTGCATTCAGAATTTGAACGCCTTCGTTCATGGGTCTTTGGAAAGCTTTTCTTCCTGAGATTAAGCCCATACCACCTGCGCGTTTGTTAATAACCGCAGTACGAACTGCATCTGCCAAATCACTTGCCCCCTTAGACTCTCCACCAGAGTTAATCAATCCGGCACGACCCATATAACAATTTGCCACCTGGTAGCGGCATAAATCAATAGGATGTTCAGAGCTTAGTTCAGTGTAGATGCGCTCATCAAGTTTGCCATAGCTTGAACCACCAGT
>DAOLDI010000720.1:0-1258 GCA_035327445.1 Cyclobacteriaceae bacterium
TATTTATATATCCCCCAATTGCGGCCTGATCAATATTTCTTCCACCACAGACTGATTTGAAATCTTATTGGCAGCAAAAATCATTTCTGCTACATCTTCCACTTTCATAAAACGATCTTCAGGTAAACCTGAAGAAGCCCAGCTATCTGTATAAGTTGCACCCGGCAGTACTGCAGTAACACGAACGCCATGTGGTTTCATTTCCTCGCGCAGGTTTTTGGAAAAACCCAGCATGGCATGCTTGGCTATGCCATAAGAACCACCATTATTATAGGCTTTTATACTGGCAACAGAACAGATGTTAAAAATATGTCCTTGCTTTCTTTGCTTCATAGGCTCAATCAATCCCCGGGTAGTATTGTAAGCACTGTACAAATTAGCTTCAATCATTTGCTCAAGTTGTCCCTCCGTTTCACTATGAACCTCTCCCGGCACAAAAAAACCTGCATTGTTTACCAGTACATCTACCGGTCTGTTAAGTGCGCTTACAAAATCACAAAATGCTATAACCTGTGCCTTATCACTCATATCTGCCCTAAAGATGAACGCACTAACATTCGGAAATCTTACTTCAAATTCATTTTTCACACTGTCCAAATCATTTTGTTTTCGGGCACAGGTAAGCACATCAAATCCTGCCGATGCAAATCTTTCCAATATGGACCGGCCTATGCCCTTGGTACCCCCGGTTACAACTATCAATTTATTCATGTTCTAAATTCTTGTTTAAAAACAGCTCAAAATTTAGCGCATAAATCTTAAAAATCTTGGGTTTTTTATGAGTGTCAATTCTTATATCTTTAGCATTCAAGTGCTGTATCATTGGCCAATTTTTGATTTTAATGAGAAGTATAGGGCGTTATTTCATTTTTCTGGGTTCATTGTTCGTGAAACGTGAATCGTTCAAAACATATGTAAACCTAACCCTTGATGAAATACAGGGTATAGGTGTTAATTCTGTTTTTCTGGTGGCCCTTGTATCCACCTTTATGGGGGCTGTAACTACGGTGCAGACTGCCTATAACCTGGTGAGCCCCTTAATACCTAACTTCGTAATTGCACAGGTAGTAAGGGAAATGACGATACTTGAACTTGCTCCTACAATTATTGCCATTATATATGCGGGCAAGGTAGGTTCAAGTATGGCCAGTGGGTTAGGTACCATGCGCATAACCGAACAAATAGATGCGTTAGAGGTAATGGGTATCAATGCCAGCTCATACCTGGTATTACCAAAAATAATTGCATCCATCATTGC
>DAOLDI010000721.1:0-1251 GCA_035327445.1 Cyclobacteriaceae bacterium
GCTTATTTATTAAAGACTGATGCTGAGGGTAATCAATTATGGGATATTATAATTGGTTCAACACAAGATTACATAGCTAAAGATATTGCTTTGGATTCTGAAGGAAGGATTTGTGTTGTTGTTGATTATGTAACAGATGGGAATACGACTAATATCAGGTTAATAAGGATAAGTGACGATACTTCATCAGCAAGTAAATTAGATAGTGTTAGTGTTGGCGTAAGCGGTGTAAATGATAATGCAAGATCAATTACAGTAATTTCTGATGGATCTTATATAGTTGCGGGTTCAAGATACCCAGATTTTTTAGACAATCCTTTTGAGGGAAATGATGTAAAAATTGCATCCTGGAGATTTACAAGTCAACTTCAGCCATTTGAAACTGCTGCTTGGAATTTTAATGTTTCTGGGTTCAGCGATTACAGTGAGGTTATTGCAATTCATGAAGGAACTGTAAGACCTTTTTACGCATTTGGTTCAACCAATACTCAAAACTTATCGGGTGTTGTTAACTCAAATCCGGTTACAGCAAATTTCTATGCTGGCTCTGTTGAAAATTTAGGAGATGTTGGTGCACCAATTGGACGAGGAAATACAAATCAACAAAACTACTTAGTTGCTGCAAGAAAAATCCCTGGTCAGCGGTACCTATTGCTCGGCACAAGCAGCTCTGCCAGTATTGCCAACCGCTTTGAAGCCGAAGGAGACCTATATTTTGCAGTAGTAAAGGAAGAACCGAATAATCCTTTTTTGGAATTTGAATTTCCCAAAGATCTTAACCTTGGGGGCAATAACCTGATACCAAGAGATATTGCAGGTACACAAACTGGAAACGTTTTAGTTTGTGCTGATGTAAATACACCAGATAGAGGCACAAATATTTTGATTGTTAAACTTACAGCTGATGGTTCCAGGGTATGGAGCAGGATCTTAAATGCTGCAGGTAATTACAAGAGTTCCAGAGTTATGGAATTACCAGATGGTAGGATATTGGTGTTGGGTACGGCAGGCCTAATAAACCAGAGAAAAATATTATTAATGAAATTGAATGCTAATGGTGAATTTTTACCCTGATTTGGTTACTTCTTTCTATTTTGCGTAATTAAATTGAGTTGACTTAGTTGGCCTAAACCTTATATGAAGCTGTCTTTACCTGTCCGCTATCTACACCATATTATTATTGTAAAGAAAGCTCTTTTTCTTACCTTATTTTTTATCCTATCCTTTTCAGGTTTTGCTCAAAAAATCTGG
>DAOLDI010000722.1:0-1251 GCA_035327445.1 Cyclobacteriaceae bacterium
GCTTGGATGTCCGGAGCTTAAGAACTGAGGTACGCTACCGTTATTATATACTATCCTCGAATTAGCATTATAAGTACGGTTTGCAACAGGAATTCTTATGTTTCCCTCTGACGTATTTGCAGCTATGGCACCGCCAGGAGAACTAGAACCAACCATTATCGTTGAAGCGCTCTGCATGGTAAAAGTACCAGGACTTACCAGGAAGTGTGAACCTAAATTCAATGTAGCACCTGAGCCAATAGTAAAATTGAAAAGGCCAGAAAATGAACTGCCTGCCAGATTTTGAGAGCTGCCATTAAACAATAAATTAGCAACACCACCGCTCTGTACTGCAAAATTACCGCTCATTACCAAATCACCTGTAAGGTTTAGACTAAGGTTTCCGGAAACAGCAGCTAGCACAGTGTTGCTAGTTATGTTCATACTGTTTAAAACATTGATGGTAAGCGAGCCGGCACGTGCTAATTGAACTGTTGATGAGGATGTGCTTATGATAAAATCCCCACCAATACTTATTACATTACTATTGCCTGTTGAAAAAATAACTGAAGCATTCCCGCTTATCTCAAAATTGCCCGCAATATTTAAAATTACTGAAGATTGTGACCCAAATATGTAAAGAACCTGGCTGCCTGTTGACAATATCCGAAAGGTTCCTCTAACTTCTGATAAGTTCCCGCCTAAGTTCAGCTGCTTTGATTGTAATGGACAATTCCAAACAACATCAAAAAAACTTTGATTTAGATTTGATGGTATTTGGGATGCTGAAGTTAAAGAAGTTATTTCCAAAACTGAACCATCTTGCCATTCGGCTCCAATAATTGAACCTGAATAAGTAGTATATCCATGATTGTAAACCCCGCCATTAAGGATCTTCATTGTTGTAGCAGTCGTATTTGATGATGGAACTGCCCCCCCTTCAACGGCAGTTGCTCCATGCGAAAATTCAAGTCGGCCGGATACATTTAATTGCCCAAACAATGCACCATTATTTATCAGTACTAAGTCATTTCCCGAGCCGTTAACAATGTTTAATGTACCTCCACTTAATACACTAAGAGTTGCGCTTTCCCTGACAAATAATTGATCTGCTACAGCTGTAAAACCGGAAGGAATATTAACGATATCACCCGTTCGAATATTTATTTGAGTCGAATTACTTGCCGTTGGGATTATACCTCCTTGCCAGGTTAAAGGGTCATTCCAATTGCCTCCACCGCTGCCGTTCGACTCAATAATCTGGGCAGAAGC
>DAOLDI010000723.1:0-1249 GCA_035327445.1 Cyclobacteriaceae bacterium
ATCTTATCCATGTTGATTATAAAATGGCGACCAAAAAAGATGTGAGTGTAGAAAACGCCATGAACACATTGCAAACACTTATCGGCAGTTTTTATGCCAGCAACTTTGTACGCTTTGGTTTGATGTATAAAGTAATGGTACAGGCCGGACCGGAATATCGCGCCAAGCCTGAAGATATTCTGAAGTTGTATGTTAAGAACAACCGGGGCGAGATGGTGCAGTTCGGAACCTTTATTACACTTGAGCGTGTGTATGGCCCTGAAATGATTACACGCTACAACATGTTTAATGCCACCATGATAAATGGTGAAGCTGCAGCAGGTTACAGCAGCGGTCAGGCTATTAAGGCCATTGAAGAAGTTGCACAGGAATTACCGCGTGGGTTCACTTACGAATGGTCGGGCATAACACGCGAAGAAATTCTGGCGGGCAATCAGGCTATTTATATTTTCATCATCTGTCTTGTTTTTGTTTACCTGTTGTTATCAGCACAATATGAAAGTTTTCTTTTGCCCTTGCCGGTGATTCTTTCTCTGCCTGCCGGAATTTTCGGAGCCTTTCTTTCGCTGCAGCTACTGGGTTTAGAGAATAACATTTATGCACAGGTCTCACTCATTATGCTGGTAGGACTCTTAGGAAAGAATGCCATTCTGATTGTAGAGTTTGCAATTCTCAAACACAAGCAAGGTTATTCCATACTTGAAGCAACCATTGAAGGTGCCGCAACACGCTTTCGCCCAATTCTGATGACGAGCTTCGCCTTTATTGCAGGCTTAATTCCATTAGTGATTGCCAGCGGGCCCGGTGAATTAGGCAACCGTTCTATTGGCACTGCTGCTGCCGGAGGTATGCTTATCGGTACCATTTTCGGAATCATTGTAATTCCGGGATTGTACTTTTTGTTTGCTACCATCAAAGAGAAAATGAAAAGCAACATCATTGAAACATCTATTGAAAAAAATCCACTTTCTGAACTTGAAAAATATCATGAATAGATTTCAATTTAAATTTAAGCCAATACATGCATTCATTTTTTTGCTGAGTGTATTCATTTACTCCTGTACTCTGCCCAAAGAATTACAGCTTAGTGATAGATTGAAACCTGCAGAAAAATTTTATAAGGTTGATGAGCATGTTCAAAAAGAAACATCACTACCTGAATGGAGAACCTTCTTCAAAGACCCATACCTGATTGCGCTAATTGATACGGCCCTTCATCATAATCAGGATTTGAAAATGGCAAGTCAGC
>DAOLDI010000724.1:0-1241 GCA_035327445.1 Cyclobacteriaceae bacterium
GTTTTGGTTTTGTAGAAATGCCCAATGATGATCAGGCCAATGCGGCCATCAGCGCATTGAATGAAACCGAACTTGACGGCCGCACCATTGTAGTAAAACCGGCCAATCCAAAAACTACATCAGAAGCTTAATTAAGTTTTCATATTATTGATTTAGTTCAAGCGGGTTTTACCCGCTTTTTTTTTAAATAGCCTGCTCAAAGATGCCTGCCTTTAACATACATTTCAATGCAAAAAAAATAGGACTGCTCACCGGCCCCTTACTGTTCATTGGTATGATTCTCTGGCAACCTGTTGAAGGTCTTTCTGCAGATGCGCATAAAGTAATGGCTGTTGCGCTGTGGATGATCAGTTGGTGGATAAGTGAAGCCGTGCCCATAGCAGCAACCGCATTGCTGCCTATTATTTTATTCCCTATGCTGGAAGTGATGCCGGTGAATGAAGCCACAACACCTTATGGCAACCAGGTAATCTTTCTTTTCATGGGCGGCTTCCTCATTGCGCTGGCCATGGAGAAACACAAACTGCATGAACGCATCGCACTCAATCTTATCAAAGTAACAGGTACATCCGGCAATGGCATCATTCTGGGTTTCATGCTGGCCACTGGTTTTCTCAGCATGTGGATCAGCAATACAGCCGCGGCCATCATGATGCTACCCATCGCAGTATCTGTAATCGATTTACTGAAAAGCATTCCGCGGCATGAAAAAGTTGAATCAAAATTTGAAAAGAATTTTGCTTTGGCGCTTATGCTTTGCATTGCTTACGCAGCCAACATTGGTGGCATTGCCACTATTATTGGCACGCCACCCAACGTGGTTTTTAAAGGTTTGTACCTGAGCTTTTACGGAAAGGAAATTGATTTTGCCCGCTGGCTATTATTAGGATTGCCCGTAAGTTTATTTCTTTTGGCCAATGCTTACTGGTTAACAACACGTGTGCTGTTTCCCAATAAAATGAAAAGCATTCCGGGCGCTTCAGCATTGCTCCAGGCAAAATTAAATACACTTGGCCAGCTCAGCCAGGAAGAGAAAAAAGTACTCATCATTTTTTCGCTCACTGCTTTTTGCTGGATTTTTCAACAGCTGATTAATGAGGTACTCGACAAGAAAATTTTAAACGATACCAACATTGCCATGGCGGGTGGCTTGCTCATGTTTGTCGTGCCGGCTCAATTCAAAAAAAATGAAGCCCTGCTGAATTGGGAAAGTACTAAAAATTTACCCTGGGGAATTTTAT
>DAOLDI010000725.1:0-1236 GCA_035327445.1 Cyclobacteriaceae bacterium
GAACAGGCGCGCAAAGAATTAGGAGTAGCCGGCAATATTTTAAGCGACAGAAAACTACCAGAAGATTATATACCTGCGCGTGTAAAAACAATGGAGACAATGGCGCGCCTGGCTGTTATTGAAGGCGACTTTGACGCAGCAGAAAAATACCTGGCAGATTCACGCAAAGAAAGTTCAAGGGCAAGTGCTTCCGTGCAGGCCGATGACTTTGAATCAAAAGAACAACTTGCCAGCCTTCTTACTTATTTAGGCAGATACGCAGAGCCTGATAAATTACTGAGGCCACTCATTAGCGATTATGAAAAATTATTTGGTTCTGAATCCAGAAGATTGATTAATCCGCTGGTAAATCAAAGTCGTTTGTATTTACTCAAAGGTGATTACAGTAATGCCGAACAGGTTGGACAGCGTGCAAACAGAATAGCCAACAGTGTGTACGGAGAGTACTCAACCAAAACTGCACCTACGCAAAAATTATTAGCTGACATTTATTATGCACTTGGCGACTATGAGAAATCTAAAGAAAATTTGAATAAGGCATTGGTTATACAAGAGAGACGTTATGGCAGAAAACACATTGAGGTAGCCAAAACATTATCACAACTGGGTCTCAGTAAATTTTATGATGGAGATGATAAAGCTGATGTGGAGAAATACATGAGCGAAGCACGTGATATCATTGCAGAAAAATTAGGTACATCTAATCCGCAGTATGCTGATATCATGAAGAACCTGGCAGTGCTTTATATTTCAGAGAAGAAATATGAACTTGCATTCAGCGCACTTACTACTGCAGAAACTATTTGGGTGGCCAAAGCCGGCAGAAAGAATAACATTAACACTGCTTCAATATATGTTTTAACAGGCGATGTGTACTACCAGTTGCGCAACTTCAAAAAGGCAGATGAGTTTTACAACAAAGCCAAGTCACTGTATGAAAGAAATTTCAGCAAGCAGCATCCTGAATATGTAAAAGTATTGTCCAAACTTAGCCGAGTTTACTTCATGGAACAAGACATGCGCAATGCGCGTAAGTTTATTGAAGAAGCCCTGGTAAATCATGAAGCCTTTATCAAAGAATATTTTCCTGCTTTGAGCGAACGTGAAAAAGCCCGTTACTGGAATACTATTCGTGGCGATTTTGAATATTACAATACCATCGCATTCATGCAGCCCGATGCCAAAGATCTGATGGGCAGGGTGTACGATTACCAATTGCTTACCAAAGCATTGTTG
>DAOLDI010000726.1:0-1235 GCA_035327445.1 Cyclobacteriaceae bacterium
TACAAACTCAGTAATACATTTTTATCTGCCTTGCGGTTGAGCAGCACGTTCCAGTCAAGCTGAGCCGTAATTTCTACTCCGTCAATTTTTTCAATTACATGTCCGGCACGCACTTTACTTTCTGCCTTATCCAGCGGTCCGCCTTTAATCACCTCCATGATTTTTAATCCGCTACCTCCGGCTTTCTCATCAAAGAACAAAGCCAATGAAGCGGTGGCATCGCCATTATCGGCCCGGTGTGAATACCTGCCACCGGTATGCGAGCCATTTAACTCACCTAAAATTTCACTCAGCAATTCCTGGAAGTCGTAATTGTTATTGATGTGTGGCAAGAAGCGCGCATAAATTTTGCGATACATATCCCAATCTATACCATGCAGTTGAGGGTCATAGAATTTCTTCTTCACTTGTCGCCATGCATGGTGATAAATGTATTCGCGCTCTGCGGCAGCATTCAATACCATCTCTGCACTGATGCTTACCGGGCTCACTTTTCCGCCTTCGGCTTCAATTTTTTGTATCCTGCCATTGGCCAACACAAAAAGTGATTTACCGTCTTTGCTGATTTCCAGGCTTCCACCATTGGCATTGAGTTTGGCCAGTGATTTCAATTCCTTCGTGCGTGTATCCACCACCCATACATCATAATCTTTTTCATAACGTGCCATGAAATACAACTTGTCTCCTTTTGGCGACATACGGAAGCCGGACAGGTTAACAGAACCCGGAGTAAGTTTTACCACACGGTCTTCAATCTTATTCAGGTCCGGATTCCAGGTTGGCGCAGCAGGTTTTGTTTCAGGTGCTTTTCCTTTCTTCGGATCAGCCGCTTTGGCTTTATCAGCTTCCGTTTGCTTTTCTTTCTCTTTGTCTTCACGTTCTTTTACTAAAGCATACTCATCTTTGCTCAGTAAAAATTTGTCGTATGTATCTTTATCAAAGAACATCGAAAAAATATCTACCTCTCTTGCACCTTGCAGTGCCAAAGGTTTTTTCCGTCTTTATCATTTACCCAAAGCAGGGCCTTGCCATCCATAGCAAATAATGGTGCGCCATCAGAGAAGCCACTGTTGGTAAGGTTAGTACCATTACCCGGATTTTGCGCATTGTACATGACCAGGTAAGAAGCTCCATAGATGCCGCGAGAACTGCGCGCAACTATCCACTTACTGTCGGGACTCCAGATGTAATCCTGGTCGCCATCGCGGTAAGAAAAATTCTGTGCTTCAGGAATG
>DAOLDI010000727.1:0-1235 GCA_035327445.1 Cyclobacteriaceae bacterium
TGATTTTAAAATCCTTAGGGTCTTTCAGTTCAACTTCAGCGGGCACTTCAAGCGTTGCTGCCAAAGCAGCTACTTCACCATAACCAATTTTTTTACCTGATGGATGTTTGATAACTCCGTTTTCAGTTGTCAATTCATCTACTGATACATCCCATTGTTGTGCAGCAGCCTCCATCAACATCCTGCGCGCAGTAGCGCCTGCCGTGCGCAGACTCTTCCATGCCAATCTTATCGACTGGCTTCCGCCTGCCAGCTGACGGGTATATTTTTGTGTATCTAATCCGGCCTGTTCAACCAATACATTTTTCCAATCTACATCCAGCTCTTCTGCCACCAACATGGGCATAGATGTTTTTACATTTTGTCCGATTTCAGGATTGGGAGAAAAAATCGTTACGATTCCATTATTGCCGATTTTCAAAAAGGCATTGATATCGAACCATTCATCGGGCATTTGCAGCATGCCGAGTTTCTCATCAGCCGGACTGCAGCCCATGAGCCAGTTAAAGCCCAGCACCAAACCACCGCCTGCTGCCGCACTTACTTTCAAAAAAGACCTTCTGTTATAATGTGTTTTAATGAGTGTCATGTGTGATGTTTTTTGTTGATGAAATCAAATCATGAATCAAGCTGAGCAGCAGCTTTTTTAACTGCTTCTTTAATGCGCGTATAAGTACCGCAACGGCAAATATTGCCATTCATAGCCGCAGCAATATCAGCATCACCCGGATTCGGATTTTTTCTGAGCAAGGCTGCTGCCGACATGATTTGACCAGCCTGACAATAACCGCATTGCATCACATCTACCTCTTCCCAGGCTTTTTGCACAGGGTGATCTCCATTCTTTGAAAGACCTTCAATAGTTACAACGCTGCTATCACCCACTGCTGCAACAGGCAGTGAACATGAGCGCACAGCTTCACCGTCCAGATGGATAGTGCAAGCCCCACATTGGGCGATACCACAACCATATTTGGTGCCTACCAGATTGAGCGAGTCACGCAAGACCCAAAGCAGCGGAGTATCAGGCGCAACGTCAACTTCCTGGGTTTTTCCATTTACTTTCAGTTTATACTTTGCCATAAGCGGAATGTGTTTGAATGGATTGATTTTGAAAATGCAAGCGGAATTTACCCATTGCTTTTAAGAATAACTACGGCTTATTGGACTATTTGTGGAATAGGTGGATGAGTGGCGGATTGGGCATTGGGTATTGGGCATTAGGCATTGGGTAT
>DAOLDI010000728.1:0-1234 GCA_035327445.1 Cyclobacteriaceae bacterium
CCCTCTCTCATTGCCAGCAATAACAACAACATTGAAAATGAAGATTACATTAGGGTTCAATACAGCCTTAATGGTGCTGCACCTGTAACTTTCGATCAGAATGGATTTCTCACTGGCAATACTGCTGGGGCAGATTTTCCGCCAACATTAGTTAGTCACAGTGTACCGCTGGTGGGCGCTACCTTGCGAATTATTGTCACCATCAATAACAATGGTGGCGATGATGAAATTTATTTCACAAATGTATTTGTGAGAGAGGCCAGCAGTCCGGATTTACCTGTAATTACAAATATCAATGACCCTAACTCAGCTGTAAGTAATTTACAACCAGGCCCCAATGTATTTACCTGGGAGATCAGGTCTGAATTCGGAGTTTGTCCTGCCAGTACAAACTCGCTTACGATAACACGCAATCCACTTCCGGTTGCAAATAATTTAAATGAAGATGTTTGCGAAAATAATTTTGGCGATGCGGAAGCCACTGTAGACCTGACCGTCTACAATGATGTTGTAACCGGCATTTTAGGATCTGTTGACCGCACAGTTGAGTGGTATACCAATGCCTTAAGGACTCCTCCATTTCTTGTGCTTGGCCCAGTAAACGTTAATACAGGTTCAGTTTTTTATCATCGTGTTATCAATACCTCAGCTGTTTTACCTCAATGCCAGAATGAGGGACAAATTGAGTTTACAGTGTTGACATTACCTGAAGCAGTTGATCCCAATATTGAATTTTGTGAGGACTTTCCCGTTGGGTTAGGTCAGAAAAATAATGTTGACCTTACAGTTTACAATAGCCAGGTAATTGGCACGGCTAATCCTGCAGAGCGCAGTGTACTTTGGTTACAGTCAGATGCGAGTACTCCGGTGCCTACACCAACTGATGTTGACAATATCGTGGATGGTTCCACCTTCTTCGCACAAGTAACCAATACCATTACCAATTGTATTAACCTGGTTGAGGTTGAAGTTAGGGTATATCCTCGTCCTGTGAATAATCCGGTGATTGCACCAGATGGTTCTACTCCTGCCAGTATAACGCTGTGTCGCAGTACTGCAACATTGCTATTCCAGATAGACCCTGATCGTACACCTAACACGACCTATGAATGGGATATTCCAACGGGTGCCGGTGAATTTGTATTATTTGGCGGTGGCGGGGTAAATGATTTCTTCGCCCTGCTGCGCTTCCCGAATATTGTAGTATCACCCGGATTGACTTTACGTGTGCGCG
>DAOLDI010000729.1:0-1233 GCA_035327445.1 Cyclobacteriaceae bacterium
TATAAATCGTATTATTACGATTTAATTAAATAAAAATGGCAAGACTCTCCATTCTGGATCGATTTTTAACGCTTTGGATTTTCCTGGCAATGGCCTCAGGCCTTGCCATCGGAAATTTTATACCTGCAAGTGCAGAATTCCTGAACCGATTTCAAATTGGTACTACCAATATGCCCATAGCCATTGGTTTAATTATCATGATGTACCCTCCCCTGGCCAAGGTGCGTTATGAACATCTGGGCAAAGTTTTTAAAAACATTAAAGTAGTTAGCCTTTCGCTACTCTTAAACTGGATTATCGGGCCACTGCTCATGTTCTTGCTTGCCATCATTTTTCTGCACGATTATCCTGAGTACATGGTTGGCCTTATTCTGATTGGCCTGGCGCGTTGTATTGCCATGGTATTGGTGTGGAATGATTTGGCACAAGGTGATAAAGAATACGCTGCCGGACTAGTTGCACTCAACAGTATATTTCAGGTATTCACTTACAGCCTTTTTGCTTACTTCTTTATCTCGGTGCTGCCTGCCTGGTTCGGACTCGATGGTACAATGATAAAAATCAGTATGGCTGATGTTGCTGAAAGTGTTTTGCTCTACCTGGGCTTGCCCTTTCTTGCTGGTTTTCTTACCCGATATTTCTTTAAGAAAAGTAAAGGTGAAGCCTGGTATATAAAAAATGTAATTCCCAAGATTAGTCCGCTTACATTAATTGCGCTGCTCTTCACCATCGTAGTTATGTTTAGCTTCAAAGGAAAGATGATAATAGATATACCTTTTGATGTATTTAGAATTGCTATTCCGCTAATTATATATTTCGGATTGATGTTTATCTTTAGTTTTATGTTAGCCAAAAAATTAGGAGCGAACTATGAAGAGAATACCGCAATAGCATTTACAGCAAGTGGAAATAATTTTGAATTAGCCATTGCTGTTGCGGTTGGTGTGTTTGGTATTAATTCGGGCCAGGCCTTTGCAGGTGTTGTAGGCCCATTGGTTGAAGTCCCCGCATTAATACTTTTGGTTAATCTTGCTTTCTGGTTCAAAAGAAAATTATATAAGCAAAACTAAGTATGTCACTTTTACCCGATTTACAAACAACAGTAAACCGACTACAGTTGGGTTTTGGAGTAATACCCGCAACAAGGAGAACAATTTTAAATGAGCTGAGCAACTTTGTGCAAGCACAATTAAATTCCGGCAAACCTGTACAACTCAATTTCATTTGCACCCA
>DAOLDI010000730.1:0-1224 GCA_035327445.1 Cyclobacteriaceae bacterium
CCAGGGTACTTTCACATGATCCTAAAACCAATGCTATTGAAAGCCCTACAATCGAAAATATTTTAAATATGTTCTTTTTCATGTTCTTCAAGTTTTAGAATGCTAATTGTACACCCAAAGTAAGATTTCTGCTCTGAGGGATGATACCACTTGCACCACCTGTTGTCCATTCAGGATCATAACCAACGTAATTGGTCAATGTCCACAAGTTAACACCCATTGCATATACCTTAGCCGCATTGAATCCTGCTCTTCTGAGTAATTCAGGATTGAAGTTGTAAGCTAAAGTTGCCTGCTTCAAACGGATATAATCTGCATTCTGCAGGTTAACAGAGCCGGAGTTACGGCCAGAACCGCGGGTTTCTGTACCTGTATTGATCTGACGAGGAATCCAGGTTACATCACCAGGCTGTTGCCAGCGTGCTTCTGCTGTTTCACGCAATGCGTTCAAAGCCAAACGGGTTCCGTTTTCACGCAAGAAAGATACCTGAGTATCGCTCACCATTCTTCCGTATTCATACTGGAAGAAAATCTGGAGTTCAAAACGCTTATAAGTAAACACGTTATTGAAACCACCAAATACATTAGGTAAAGAGTTACCAAACACCATACGGTCTGCAGCCTGGTGCAGGTAAGTAAGGTTACGGTTGATATCCCACCACATTGGGCGACCTGTTGCAGGGTTTACTCCGGCAAACTCAGCTACGAAGTATGTTCCAAGAGGATGACCAATACGTATACTAGGGTCACCAGGAAGTTCTTCTAAACCATCATATAAGCTGGTTACTTTGTTTTCAATGAAAGTAATGTTGAAATCAGAAGCCCACTTAAAGCCTCCAACATCCACATTAACAGTTCTCACTTCAAATTCTAAACCACGGTTTACAAGTTCACCTACGTTGGCAGTGAGGTTAGAATAACCACTTGTCCACAGAATAGGCTGATCAAGTAAGAGGTCTTTAGACTTACGCTCGAAGGCATCGATAGTGAACTGGAATCTGTTGTTCAAAATCGCAAAGTCAATACCTAAGTTAACGGTCTGGTTGGTTTCCCATCCAAGTAAGGTGTTAGCCAAACCTGTAGGGCGGATACCTGCCTGACCGGCATAGTTACCAGCACCCTGGTATAAACCTCTTGAAGCAAAGTTACCAATGGCATCGTTACCTGTACGTCCAAATGATGCACGCACTTTTAAGTCAGACAAGAAATCTACACCCTGAAGAA
>DAOLDI010000731.1:0-1222 GCA_035327445.1 Cyclobacteriaceae bacterium
AAAGCGATGCAGCATCACCACCATATCAGTTTCGCCTGACTGCATAGCCCATTTTTTATTTAAGATGTGCTGAAGCACCTCGGCAGGACTTCCTTCGCTTAGCCCAACAGGCGTATCATCAAATAAACCCGACCACCTGAGTCGCTTAATTTCTTCCCCCTCTTCATTTAACTGCAATGCCCTGGCAATTTTTTCTTCAACAGAAAGCTCATCACTATGCGCCAGAAAAGACTGCATAAAATCTGCATGCGTGATTTGTTCCAAATTTTTCATACGCCAGGTATCATCAGTCATGCCCAATTGAACAAATACATTCCATGCACTGCAGAATCCTGCCTTTCTTAGGGTGCCACGCAAAAGCGTTTGAATATTTTGCAGGCCGTATAATTCACGATAAAGGGTAGAATCTCTGTTGGCATAACCTTCATAAGCACCATAACCAGGCACCTGCACATTGGTAATGCGCTGAAACAGTTGAGGGTAAGAAATGTATTTCACTTTACCTCCGTGTATATACCGGGCGGTACCCTGCCCGGCCATCACCACATTGCGGGGGCTCCAGGTAAATTTATACTTCCATGGATTATCTTTCTCTGTTTCAGGAGCAATCAATCCTCCGGCAAATGATTCAAAGCTAATCAGCTCCCCTCCTTCAGCCTTAATATTGTCTATTACCTGCATGGCAGACATATGATCTATACCCGGATCAAAGCCACACTCATTTAAAAATATGATATCGCTATTTGCGGCATCTTCGTGCAAAGACTGCATTTCGGGCGAAACATAACTTGCCGTTAACAAATGTTTTTTGGATTTTAAACACAATCGGGCTAATGGCGCGTGCAGGTTTGCAGGTAATAAAGAAATAACCAGGTTAACTTTTAGTATATTGGCCAACGCATTGGCTTCATCAGCAATATCAAAAGTAATAGCCTCTGCACCTGGTTGATTATTAATTTTAGTTTTAGCTGCTTCTAATGAAATATCACCTACATAAAGTTTCCAGTTTTTTTTTCTGCAAACTTTTAATAAATAATCGATAAGACTAAAAGAAGATCTGCCAGCACCGGCAACCAAAATAGAAATGTTACTCATACACAATTTATTGCACAAATATGTAAAAAGGTATGCAAGTAAATACCTTAAAAAAATTTTATTTCATCTTTTTAATTATTAAAAGTATTTAGATGTCAGACAAATCAAATAGTACTGCTGAATTCAA
>DAOLDI010000732.1:0-1220 GCA_035327445.1 Cyclobacteriaceae bacterium
ATAGTAGAACGCGGCATGGAAGGTTTCAGCACGCCAGAGACGCATGGTAAATGGTCTTTGCGCGCCAGTACAACCGGTGAATTGGTATTTGATAATGTTAAAGTACCTAAAGAAAATCTGCTGCCCGGTAAAAATGGATTGGGCGCACCGATGATGTGCCTGGATTCTGCGCGGTATGGTATTGCCTGGGGTGCTATTGGCGCGGCTATGGATTGTTACGATTCTGCCAGAAGATATGCATTGGAACGCCAGCAGTTCGACAGGCCTATTGGATCGTTCCAGTTAATTCAAAAAAAACTTTCTGAAATGCTGACTGAAATTACCAAGGCACAGTTGATTAACCTCAGACTGGGACAACTCATGAATGAAGGTAAAGCTACAACTGCCCAGATTTCATTGGCCAAGCGCAATAATGTGCAGGTTGCATTAGAGATTGCCCGCGAAGCCAGACAAATTCATGGAGGTATGGGCATTACTGGCGAGTACCCCATCATGCGCCACATGATGAACCTGGAGTCGGTAGTTACCTATGAAGGCACACACGATATTCACTTGCTGATTTTAGGAAAAGAGATTACAGGTTTGCAGGCCTTTGTGAATTAAGTGACTGAAGCATAAACAAAAAAGCCGGCATATTTTGCTGGCTTTTTTTTGATTACATCAACAATTGTTCTAAGAAACTTCCAAGATAGTAAGCCACCGTTGCAGCAACTGAACCCAGTGCCAATGTTTCTGTTAAACTTCTTAACCAACCTGCACGGGTAACCAGGTTTTTACCTAAGCCGATAATAATAAATGCAATAGCTGTGAATAAGGAGGAAATGAAAAAGGGGCTCGCTTCTTTATCCTGAATAAAAGTAATCACATATGCCAACAGCGGTATTGCTCCGGCAACAAGAAATGCAAAAAAGGTAAACAAGCCAGATTTAAAAGGAGATTTAGAATCATCCATTAATCCCAGCTCATCTACCATCATGGTATTCAACCAGACTTTTTTGTTAGACGTAATCCGCTTCACAACCATCTTCAACTCATCACCTTCAAAACCTTTTTTGCGATAGATTTCTTCAACTTCTTCAATTTCTCTCTCCGGAATATTCTCAATCTCCCACTCTTCTATCTCATAATGTCTTTTGTAATTATCATGCTCAGTCTTTTTAGAAAGGTATGCGCCTATTGACATAGAGAGGCCGTCAGCAACCAAGTTGGCAATGCCCAGT
>DAOLDI010000733.1:0-1215 GCA_035327445.1 Cyclobacteriaceae bacterium
AGATAGGAGATTTCAAATGGAGCCCTTCACAATATGTGTACAAGCAATGGGCCGATTTGTATACCGAAGGCAATCAGCATTTATATGTGAACCGCGGTTTTGGATACATTGGCTATCCGGGACGCATCGGCATCAATCCAGAAATAACCATCATTGAACTAAAGCGCGAAGTCTGATTTTTATTTGATGGCGCCAGCTTTTATTTCATCCACAATATCCGGATCGAGCAGGGTAGTGGTATCGCCTAAATTACTGGTATCACCTTCAGCAATCTTACGCAAGATTCTGCGCATAATTTTTCCTGAACGTGTTTTAGGCAAGCCTGATACAAACTGAATTTTATCGGGCTTGGCAATCTTACCAATCTCTTCAACTACCGATTCAATAATTTCTGCGCGCAGCTTTTCGGTATTTTCCGGTTTTTCTCTGCAGATCACGTAGGCATAGATTCCTTGTCCTTTGATATCGTGCGGGTAAGCCACCACAGCTGATTCTGCAACAGCTTTGCATTGATTAATGGCATTTTCAATTTCTGCCGTACCAAAACGATGACCCGATACATTGATCACATCATCAACCCTGCCGATAATTCTGTACATACCCTTCTCATCTCTGCGCGCGCCATCACCGGTAAAGTAATAGCCTTTGTATGCGGCAAAATAAGTTTGTCGGCAGCGTTCATGAT
Source organism: Cyclobacteriaceae bacterium (assembly GCA_035327445.1). GTDB lineage: Bacteria > Bacteroidota > Bacteroidia > Cytophagales > Cyclobacteriaceae > DAOLDI01. The sequence goes on from DAOLDI010000733.1 coordinate 686, forward strand.
CACCATAAGTTGTCCTGATAATGGAGGGCCAGGGAAATTTTATGCACAACAAACCTTCTTTTTCATTTTCAATGATTTCTTTGCCCTCAGCATCCAGTAATACCGGTTGTATGCCGGGTAAAGGATAGCCTGCGTGTGCCGGGCGCATCGGACTAAAATTTCCCAAGCCCGAAATCAGGATACCACCATTTTCTGTCTGCCACCAGGTATCTACAATGGCACATCTCTCTTTGCCTACATGTATGTGATACCATTGCCAGGCTTCTTCATTGATGGGTTCGCCAACGGTTCCCAACAACTTCAATGAATCTAAACTATATGAAAGTACATGATCAATACCTGCTGCCATCAGTGAACGAATAGCCGTTGGCGCTGTATAAAAAATATTTACACTATGCTTATCACAAACCTGCCAAAAGCGACCTGCATCCGGATAAGTTGGAATTCCTTCAAACATCAAAGTGGTGGCGCCATTCAACAAAGGACCATACACAATGTAACTCTGCCCGGTAATCCAGCCAACATCTGCT
>DAOLDI010000734.1:0-1214 GCA_035327445.1 Cyclobacteriaceae bacterium
GCCTTAGATCCGGTATTAACTATCAGCTCTTTCAATTGCCTCACCTTGTTGTAGGTGCCTTCAATAAACTTTTGTCCGCCAAATCCTGGATTCACCGACATCAAACAAACAAGATCTGTATCAGCAATGATATTTTCTAATACGGAAACAGGTGTATGCGGGTTAATGGCTACGCCTGCTTTGATACCTAAATTTTTTATTTGCTGGATATTTCTATGCAAGTGCGCACAAGCCTCATAATGTACACTAATCACTTCGGCACCCGCTTGCTTAAATGCTTCTACATAGTTCTCAGGTTTCACAATCATCAAATGAACATCAAGCGGTTTAGTACTGTGTTTTTTGATGGCTTGTGTAACAGGTATACCCATTGATATGTTGGGTACAAATACTCCATCCATGATATCAACATGTACCCAGTCGGCAGCACTTTTATTAATCATGTTAATTTCACTTTGCAGGTTGGCAAAATCTGCGGCCAGAATGGAAGGTGCAATGATGGGTTTAGTCATACAGCGGATATAAAATTTTGATGTACTTCGGGTTAAATTTTGATGCAGCAAAACTAAACAATATCTGCTTTGTTGCCCCTAATTTTTTATCCATCTGATACTTTGCACACCTTCATTGCTGGTGAATCGGAAAATGTACATGCCTTTTTGAAGATCAGTTAATTCCAGGGTAAAACGACCATAATAATTAGCAGTTGAAAAGCGATATGATCTTACTGTTTGCCCTGCAGTATTGATAACTTGCAGGTTAACCTGCGAATTGATATCTGTTAGTGTTCTGATGTAGACTTCTCTTCCATCAGATGGATTAGGATATATATGCCATAATTTCTGCGTGTACTTTTCGCGAATAAAATCCATAGCACGCTGATAATTCGGAATGCCATAGCCATATAAGTTATCCGGATTATCAGCCCTGTCTGATGACTTGATTAATGCCTCTCTGAGTTCATAATTACTAAGCATAGGATAAGCCTGCCAGATACCTGCTGCCAATGAAGCCAGCAAGGGTGATGATAATGAAGTACCGCTTACCGATGCTTTTTGTCCTGATGAAGTAATTACAGCAGCGCCCAAACCCATGGCCATCATGTCGGGCTTAATGCGGTTATCTGCGCTTGGCCCTTTAGAACTGAATGCGGCTCTTAATCCGGTATCGGTAACTGCGCCCACTGCGAATACTTCTTCAACATCAGCCGGAGC
>DAOLDI010000735.1:0-1210 GCA_035327445.1 Cyclobacteriaceae bacterium
TAAGGATGGAATCGCATTGAAATTTCATTTGATATCTAGTATTTGCGAATGCTCCAGATTCAATTTATTTGCAAGAACAAGCTGAGATTAATAACGATGTAAGGAGAATTTGCTTATAAAACATCGCCTTTCACAATCCTTCAAATTCTATATATTGGCACATATTTTCTTGAAAAAGATGTTTAAAAAAATTTGTATTTACTTCCTTATCCTGGCAGGCTTTTCAGCATGTGTGCCAAACTCCCGTTTGGTTTATTTTCAGCATGAGCATGAAGCAAATAAGAAATCTATCAGCACAGATGAAAGCATAAGCCGGTCTTATGCCTTGAAATCGGAAGAATACAAGATAAAATCCAAAGACATCCTATCCATACGGGTGGCAAGCATTACACCCAGTGAGTTTGATTTTGTACATAAATATGAGGAGCAACTGGGCTTAATCAGAAGTTTAAAGCAGTACGAACAAAGCAATATGGCCGGGGCCATCAACCAGCAATTCATGGGCAGAAATTTTGCTAGTGAAGACGGTATTAATCCTGTGATGTTAGATCGTATGCAAACAGGATTTATGCTTGATGCTGAAGGCATGCTGGAGTTACCTTACATCGGTATGGTAAAACTTGCCGGACTGAGTTTAATGGAAGCCGAAAAATTGCTCAAAGAAAAGTTTATCGGATTTTTTGAAACACCTGTGGTAAGGGTGCAATTGCTTAATTTTCATTTCACCATTTTAGGAGAAGTGAATTCAGAAGGCAGGTATACCATATTTGATCCTAATGCAAATATCATCGATGCCATAAGCCTGGCAGGTAATTTAAATGACTTTGCAGATCGTTCAAGAATTAAAATTGTAAGACAACGCGAAGGTGTAGCTGAAGTATTTTATGTTAACCTGCTTAATGAAGATTTACTTTCGCAACGAAGATTTTATCTGCAACCTAATGATATTATCATAGTGCCACCCTTACCGGCACGTGCAAGCAGAAAGTACACCTTACCAACAACAACAGCAGGTCTTAGTCTGATAACATCGCTTACTTCTTTAATACTGGTAATCATATCGCTCAACAGGTAAACAAAAGGCCATGAAGTTAATAGATGAAGATGAGATAAAGGCCATACAAGACAGTAACCAGGTTAAGCGCTATGCCATTAAATTACTAAGGCGCTGGCCCATTATATTAGTTTGCTTTGTTATAGGAATTCTCAT
>DAOLDI010000736.1:0-1210 GCA_035327445.1 Cyclobacteriaceae bacterium
GGTTAAAATAAATATCAATTTCTGCTAGGGAATATACCCTGCATAGCAACAATAAAATTGAGCACTAAGTATGGCTGCATATTAATATGGGGCTGACTACCTCCGATATTTTCCACTAGCCCTGGTTTCATGGAAACAAGAGCAACAGGAGGGCCATAAAAATTATTCGGAGAACTATTAGCCGGTATTCTGTCTTTGGGATTTCCGGATCGACCATCAGATGAAGTGGTAGCGCCAAAAGCATGGGTATGTGTCGGGAGTTCTGCAATATTAACAGTATGTGTCTCTGCACCAGCTCTCTCACCTTGTGTATGCCCGTTGCCAACATGAATTGGCACTCTGCTCCTTAAATCCGGTAATGCAAAATTAGTTTGTCCGTTACCTCCATACATTGTGCCGAATAGAGCAAAAAGCGCCTGATTCTGATTAATAGGTAATAGTTGTCCATTACATAATGCCCATCCCTGTGGAGCAAAATTAAAGCTCACTATTTTGATTTCGCCTAAAAATGGTGTTGCCATTTATTTTATTTTTAAACTACCTCTGAATTTAAATTTAATGTTTCTGCCCCGAATGATTCCTTGAGCAGTAAATGATTATCATTAAAAAGTTCATAATGCACTATGATGTTATCTTTAGTGTTCCGGACTTGCATTAATATACTGAAATTTTCCGAACAGGTATGATAAGTAACACCATCGATGTTATGATTTGCATTCAACCTCACAGGTATCAGTGATAAATTGTTATTATCAGCCCAAGAGCTTATTACGTTCCCATTTTTTAAAATCATTAAACTTACTTGTGCATAATATTTACTTACTGGAGGCAGAGCAACTATCTTTCCATCCGATTGGCGGAATGTCAAGATGATTAAATCATCCAGTCCGCATACGCTATTTCTTAAGTGAAGTGGGAATAAATAAATCTGTGATTCAGGACAATAGTACATTTCTGATGAGTTGAATGTGTAGCCAACCGCCTTACAGCTCAGGAAATTAGCGTTTTGGTAAAGTACTTCTGTTATATCTGAATCAATAAAAAATTGTTTTTTAGCACCGATTGCGTTCAGATATTCTTCACACAGATCATTTTCTTGAAGGTCGTTATCTCTATCAACCCATTGTACACCTGCATAAAAAAGTCCAAAACCGACTTTTCCTGAATCAAGTAAAAAGTTTCTTCTGTTCATTACAGGATATTTACAGTT
>DAOLDI010000737.1:0-1206 GCA_035327445.1 Cyclobacteriaceae bacterium
CTTCCGCAGGCGCGTTTGAATATTCCCTCTCAGGTTTTCTGTTTTATATTCAGGATACCTGTTCAGCCATTGCAGTTTTCTGCGTAAACTGCTGGTGCCGATAATTCCACGCGCAGGTAGTTCATCACCCGCTTTTCCATTCGGCAACACAAGGCAATCGAAAGCTGAAGCCCGTTCCAGTACACCACAGAAGGTTAATCCCTTAGCTTGTTTGGTTGGGACATCTTTGGATGAATGCACCGCCAGGTCGATTCGGTTTTGCAGCAGGGCAATATCCAGTGACTTGGTAAAAATTCCCTGGATGCCCATCTCATATAAAGGTGTTATCAGATCGGCATCACCATCTGAAGTGATTTCGATAATTTCCGTGGCGATGCCAATTTCAATAAGCCGCTCCTGCACCACCCTCGCCTGATAGAGCGCCAGGGCACTATCGCGGGTGCCTATTCTTATACTGCTGTTTGATTTCATTTTTCGGCTGCTACAATTTTGTTCATGGCTTGAATCATGATGCAGCCGGCATATCCTTCAGTTTTAATTTGCTGAATTACTTCTGTAAAAGCTTTATCTATTTTTTTCTTATGAAATATACCTTCCAAATCTTCAGAGGAAGGCTGGTGGTCGTAAATCAAATCTTTCACCTTCTCTTTATAATCAGCAATAACATGTCTGCGACTAAACACCCTGTGCCAATCCATCAGTTGTTCAACATAATACCGTATAATTTTTTCGGCACGAGGAATTTCTAATTTTCTCTGATTCAATAATTCATTATGAAAAACTGATACTTCATCAACTGAATAAAGACTTACACCTTGTAATAATTTTATCTCGGGATTGATGGCTTGCGGCACACTTAAGTCAAGCAGAAGTTTTTCTGAACCTGTAGTTAGATGTTCTTTTTCAATCAAGTATTGCTCAAGTCCAACGGTTGTAATAATTGCATCATAAGCATGCAGTTGCACTTGAAAATCTTCGAAAGGGATGACGTTAGCCTTAATATACTGCGCCAATTTTACTGCTTTTTCTTGCGTGCGATTGCAAAGCGTTATCTGTGTATCAGGGAAATAATGCCTGAGATTCCGAGCTACATTGCTACCAAAATCACCTGTACCTACAAGCAGGATATTTTTAAGTTGGAAATTACTCGACTTGTGAAATAATAATTCAGCCGCAGCGTAACTAACAGAATATTTTCCACTGCTT
>DAOLDI010000738.1:0-1187 GCA_035327445.1 Cyclobacteriaceae bacterium
ATGTACCTGTTCCTAATTTTGATCCTGATCCAAATGTGTATAACGATAACGACATCATTCTTGTACCAAACCTGCGTGCAGAGACCTTCCGGGTTGTGGTTACATCATCAGAAGGATGTGTAACTGAAAAATTTTACACAGTGCCCAGTGCTCCATTAATACCTCAATTACTTGATAATAATATAGCCATAAATGCAGCCGAATTTTGTAATCCGGTATTGGAAAATTCAGCCCGCATAGAGGTACAAAGTATAGCGCATATTGATGGAAACGCTGAGCTTCTTGCCGATTATCGTTTTCGTTGGGCAAGTGATCCTGCTTTTGCAGGTGTAATATTTGATGAAGAAGGAAACAATGGCGGAGAGTTGCTGGATAATTCAAAAACCACCCCTCCTAATCAGGGAATTGTTACAGCAGGATCATATTGGCTTAGAGTAGAGAAAATAGCGGATAACAATAACTCTGGTGGAACGGGTTGTTTAAGTGCGCCTTTCCGTGCCGATATTAACAGTAATAAGGTGCTGCCAACAATTGCCATGCAATCATTTGGTAATACTGCTTGCGATGGCAATTTTGAAGGTAGTATCCGTGTAAATGTAAATACAGCTTCTGGTCCGGGCATTGCAGCCAATTACGATTATACATGGACAACCGCATCAGCCGCTGTTCCAACTGACGGAACGTATACAGGAGATGCCGGCTTAGATGGTGATTTTACCGGATTAGATGATGGTGTCTATACACTAAATGCAATAAATAACCTCACGGGTTGCGAACGTACTGCCAACATATCAATTCTACCAATTAGTCCTCCGGTATTTACTTTGGCAGCATCAGGTACAGACCAAACCATATGTTTGCCTGACGGTACAATAGTTGTTACTAATGTATTTGTAGATGGAACAGGTGATGTAATCAGTAATTTTGATTATGCCTGGTTTAACGGTTCTGTAAGTGCAGGTAGCGAAATAGAAGATCCGCTAAACCCAGGCAATCCATTTAGGGGTGATAACTTAGCTGATCTGCCAGCAGGAACATATTTTGTAAAGTCCATTCGTAATACAGATCCTGGTTCTGGCTGTGAATCTGCCGCAGTAAGAATTGATATTTTCGATAGAAGCGTGGATCCTGAGTTAAGCTTTAACTCACTTGCCAACACTGCATGTAATAATGACTTCGATGCCAGT
>DAOLDI010000739.1:0-1180 GCA_035327445.1 Cyclobacteriaceae bacterium
ATTTTCTGGCTTTGGCTTCTTCTTCCTGTGCTTTTTTCGCATTCGCATCAGCTTCAATTCTTGCAGCATTGGCTAAGTCTCTTTGCTTTGTTGCTTCCTTTTCATTTTCTTCTGCTTTTTGTCTTAGCCGGTCAGCTTCCTCACGCGCCTGCACTGCAGCATCTCTTTCCTCTGAGGCAATTGCTTCTGCTTTGCGGGCATTTGCAGCTTCAATCGTTGCTCGCTCTGCTTCACTTGTTGCTCGTTCAGATGCAGCCGTGGCCTCTTTTGCATTTTTGTCTGCTCTTTCTGCTTCTGCTAAAGCTAATTCGGCATTCACTCTTGCCTCTTCTGCAGAAATATCTGCTACGTTTTTCTGGTAGAAGGCAAACACCAGGAAGCACAATGAAATTACGGTAGCTGTTGCCAATACAACGGCAGTTCTTCGGGCATTGCGCAACCTGCGCTTTTGCTCCATTTCTTTAATGCGCTGCTCGGTTTCAAATTCTTTTTTGGAGTACTCCAAAAAGATCATGGTGCGCTCATAAGCAGGGTGGTAGCGCTGGCCCCAAACCAAAGTAGGCTTGTGCTTGGCTTGCCAGTTAAGTGCTAGTTGTAAATCGGGTGGGCGCCACAAACCTGCTTTGCCTACCTGGTACATGTTGGCAGCTTCAGCTAAACGCAAATACATTTGCACGGCTTCAGCTTCATCATCAACCCAATTTTTGAGTCTTGTCCAGATACGCATGAGACTTTCATGCGAGATATCAATGATTGATTTAGAATTTAATGGTGTTCCAGCGGCAGGTGTAAGTAAAGAGCGGCCGGGTTGCCTGAAGTATTCAATCACTTCAATTACATCATCTTCTGCAACATCGGCAATGGCGGCTATTTCATTTAATTTGGTTGGTCTGCGAATACCAAAGTTTTCTCCGCGCTTTTCGGTTATGGCTTTGAACAATACTTCGCAAATGTGCTTCTGTTCTTCATTCAGTTCGTCATAAGCTTCATTGGCGTGCATCGACAAAGCTTCTGACATGGTGCCGATGGCCTCATAATGTTTGAGGTCAAGAGACTCTTCTTCATAATCTTTGTATTTGGCCCAGTAATTCCAGGTACGCATAAGTGCATGTTGCAAAATGGGTAGCTGGTCGGGGTTATCACCCAAATCGTTTAGTAATTGTTGGGTGAGGCGAGGGGC
>DAOLDI010000740.1:0-1178 GCA_035327445.1 Cyclobacteriaceae bacterium
GAAAAGAAAAACCTGACAATGGTACTTTTGAAGTGGGAGAAACTGTAAAGATTGCTTATGTAGATCAGGAGCATGACGACTTGAAACCAGAAGAAACCGTGTGGCAAGCCATAACCGGGGGTAACGAATGGGTTGAGTTAGGCGGCAAACAAATTAACTCAAGAGCTTACGTAGGTAAATTTAATTTTGGCGGAAACGATCAGCAGAAAAAAATCAAAGAACTTTCTGGTGGTATGCGTAACCGGGTACATTTAGCTATTGCTTTAAAGCAAGGTGGCAACCTCTTGTTGTTAGATGAACCCACCAACGATTTAGATGTGAACACATTGCGTGCACTTGAAGAAGGTCTTGAAAATTTTGCGGGCTGTGCAGTTATCATTTCACACGATCGCTGGTTCCTCGACAGAATTTGTACGCACATTCTAGCCTTTGAAGGAGACAGCCAGGTGTATTGGTTTGAAGGTTCGTTCAGTGAGTATGAGGAAAACAAAAAGAAGCGTTTGGGTGATGAGCAACCGCATAGAATCAGGTATAAAAAACTTGTGAAATAAAGGGATCAGGTGTTAGGCATTAATTCAATGCCTAACACCCAAGACCTAATGCCCAATCATCATGAAAGGATTCATCACCATCACCTTACTAATCCTCTCCAATACCTTCATGACTTTGGCCTGGTATGGCCACCTCAAATTTAAAGACATGGACTGGAGCAAAAACCTTGGCCTATTGGCTATTATTCTAATCAGCTGGGGCATTGCTTTTTTTGAATATCTCTTGCAGGTTCCTGCCAACCGTATCGGCTTCAGAGAAAACGGTGGCCCTTTTTCTTTGGTACAACTTAAGGTGCTGCAAGAAGTAATTACACTGGTTGTTTTTCTGCTCTTCTCTTTGATCTTTTTCAAACAAGAAAGCTTTCGCTTAAATCATCTCTTAGGTTTTATTTTGTTAGTACTGGCAGTTTATTTTATCTTCAAAAAATAATTTGAAGCAGTATGCGCACAAGCCTGGTTTCTTTAATCAGTAACAGACTCATCATCATCACCATTGTGCTGTTCTGGTTATATGTAGGCCAAACTTTTTTTATACCGCTTGCATTTGCTTTACTTTTTACTGTAACACTTAGCCCCATTGCTGCCTACCTGGAAAGAAAAAAATTCCCCCGCATTATTGCCTGCATG
>DAOLDI010000741.1:0-1178 GCA_035327445.1 Cyclobacteriaceae bacterium
ACCAAATTTCGGGTCCATCAATGTCATCTTGCAGGCATGGCAGGCATCTTTTCCAAATTTTATGGGCTCCGGATTAACTGTGCAAGCAGCAAGTATTAACAGTAATAGGATTAAGGGAACAAATGATTTCATGGTCTAAGTTTTCTTTCTTTTCTTCTGCGCATATATTCATAACCTAATACGGCAATAACTATTGCACCTGATGTTGCAATGACCCAACCACCTATATCTGGCCCTGAAAATGCTACGAAGTTGAGTAGTTCTTTGGTTCCAATTAGCGGAGGCTGATAGCTCATGCCGGGTACTTTAATGGCGGCGCTGGGGTCAAGGTTGTGGCCGTAGTCATATCCCCACAACCAGAAGTCAACCAGACCTGCAATGCCTGCTGCAATTAACACAAACAAGTAGGCCCAGGTAATTTTGTAATTGCCGATGATGGCCGTGATTAATCCAAATCCAATTAATGCACCCAATACATAAGGCATAATTTCAAATTCAGGAAACATTTCAACCTTGATGTATTTCATGCCGATGTAGTGGTTGAGGCCGTTGATGATGGCAATGTCTCCGGTAATATTGTTGATCCAGATTTTCATTGAAAGCCACTCTGGGTATTGTGGAGCCCACATGAGTATTTGCCAGATAGGCACGTAGTAGGCAATAATCATTAACAAGGCAGAGAGTCCGATGAGTACCCTGGATAAAAATTTTATTTTATTCATGTGAGTTTAAGTTTAGCTGGCGCGGATTGCGACAAGCACAACCCAACGCCAGCATTACCTGTAAACCACCTAGTTCCCGTTCTGGTGACCCAAGTAGTATTTTAATTCAACTTTGCTGTTAGCAGGAGATACCCTTAAGTATCCTTGCATTTCCTGGTGCAGCGCAGAACAGAAGTCGGTACAATAGAATGGGAATACACCTACTCTGTCAGGTACCCACTTAAGTGTTTGTGTTTCACCGGGCATTACCAGTAACTCTGCTGTGTTGGCACCTTTGATGGCGAAGCCGTGAGGTACATCCCAATCTTGCTCCAGATTAGTTACATGAAAGTATACTTCATCTCCAATTTTCACTCCTTCAATATTATCAGGAGCAAAGTGTGAACGTATGGTTGTCATGTAAATATGAACTTTATTGCCATTTCTTTCTACACGCGCCTGACCTTCGCCTTTTGC
>DAOLDI010000742.1:0-1174 GCA_035327445.1 Cyclobacteriaceae bacterium
GAATCGACCTTTTAGGTTTGGTTTTAAGGTTGCTGTAGATGCGCGCAATTTCTAACAGACTTGCCACGCCTGAGGCATTATCGTGTGCGCCATTGTTGATCGAATCTCCTTTCACTGGTCTGCCAACACCAATGTGATCGAGATGCGCAGAATGAACAACAAATTCTTTCTTTAAAACCGGATCGCTTCCTTCGATTTTGCCAATCACATTGTGGCTTTCTGTAATTTGGTATTTACTGCTATAAGCAACTTTGATACTTGCCTCTAATGGAGTTGAGGCTGGCTTTCCTTGTTCTAGTTTAATCAGCGTTTCGCCTAAATCAATCTGACTTACTTTGAAAAGGTTATTCAGTATACCAGCGCTTATGTTGCCAAATACTTTGATGGCAGGGTCATAATGTGCACGTGTATATACTACCTTACCTTTTTCATCAGCCGCTGCTATGATGCTGTTGCGATCAGAAAAACTTAGGGGTCTGCTTAATAAGGTGCCAATTAAAACGCCTGCTGCTCCGTGATTAAAGGCAGCTTCCAATTGTGCATAGTTACCCTGGCTATGAGCAGCTATTGTTGATGGGGTGTTAGGAGGGGTGCCTCTCAATATAACCACAACCTTACCTTTTACATCTATATCTGCGTAATCATCGTAACCAATTTCAGGAGCGTGTATACCATAACCCGCAAATACAAGACTACCTTCAAACTCAACTTCTGCTGACTCAAAATGAGGGTTAAGCACAAAATCTCGGCCCCAGCTTAATTCTTCTGAAGTGCCATCATGGTATTGCAATACAAATGAACTTTGCTCTTTGCTTGTGCTTGCATTAAGCAGGTTAACTTGTTGCAGGTAGCTGCCACTATTGCCACCAGGCGCAACCTTCATTTTTTTAAATTGTTCAATAACATAGTTAACGGCCATGTCGTAGCCGGCTGTGCCGGGCTTTCTTCCTAAGAGGGCATCATCAGCCAGGTAGTCAACATGTCTTTTAATATCATTGGGATCAACTTTGCTTAGTTGTTTGTCGACATCTTCAGCGATCTTAAGTTTTTGCGCATTTGCTGATAATGAAAAGATGAGCAGTAGGGTAATCAGGCTCGAAAATATCCGGTACATATTTGAATTTTATTTTTCAGGAGCAAAATATCATTAATGCAAGGGCTGGCAAAAAAGTAT
>DAOLDI010000743.1:0-1169 GCA_035327445.1 Cyclobacteriaceae bacterium
GTAAGGCCGTGAATGCACTTAGGCTAAACTTACTGGTGTTATTTGCCGCTTTACCTGATAAGAAGATGAATTCTAAAAGTACCTTTAAGCAAATCAGCATGAGGATTATCACCCATTCGGAATTAAGCAGCAAAAGGAAGGGTAATGATAACCAGGCCAACTGGACTAAGGCTATGAAGAAGGCTAAAAGGGGCATAGGAAAAATGCGGTGATGTTTCCACTTGCTGGCCCAACGTATGCGTTGCGCTATAAAAGATTTTAAGTCGGGTTTTGCCGCTACAAAAACAGCAGCAGGCGCATCAGGTAAAAATTTTACACCATCCGGATATTGCCTTGCTATGGCATGATACAGGAATTCATCATCACCACTGGCCAACTGGGCATGTTCAGCATATGCTCCAACACTTTCAAATGCCAATTTCCTGAATGCCAGATTAGCGCCATTGCACATGGTGGGCACCTTAAAATACAGGGATGCAGCTGCACTGCGCATTAAGGACCTGAATTCTAATGTCTGCATTTTACCAAACAAATTATTGTTGCTCACAACTTCTACCAAGCCAAAAGCAAATTGCACTTCTGGATGCCGAAAAACTTTCAGGTAGCTTTTGATCCAGCCTGCTGCATGCCAGGTATCCGCATCAGTGCTCAATATCACCGGATGCCTGGCATGTTCAATACCATATTGCAAGGCTGCTTTCTTGCCTTGTAAGCTGCTCGGCAGATCTAAGCATTGATATTGAAAGGAGAAGTTTTTTTCATTTTCTCTCAAAATAGTCGTTGAATCATCTGTCGAGTGGTCATTCACAAAAATTACTTCATAGTCGGCAATGGCAGCATCTTGTTTTTGCAAACTTTGAAATAATCGTGAAAAATTTTCAGCTTCATTGCGAAATGGTATCACAATGCTGATGCGTGATTTCTCTGTGCCGGAAGGAAATGAGACATGCTGAATTTTTTTCCATCCTGTAATCATAAGCACAAGAAACAGCAGGTAAGCAAACAAGATGATGCAGATTGCCATCATGCTTCTTGCTGCACTTTCAATTTTAATCTTAGCATGAAGAACAAACCCACCAGGGTTGGAAATAACAGGTTAATTATCCAAAGCAGAAATGAAGCCATCACAATTTGTGAATTGATGGTGTTGAAGCCCTCAAAGAAATATA
>DAOLDI010000744.1:0-1169 GCA_035327445.1 Cyclobacteriaceae bacterium
GCACGATAATGTTGATCATCCTATCCCCTTATATGCTGCCAGCAAGAAAGCCAATGAGTTGATGGCGCACACTTATTCAAGCTTATATCAATTGCCTACAACCGGTTTGCGTTTCTTTACAGTGTATGGTCCCTGGGGCCGGCCCGATATGGCCTTGTTCATTTTCACCAAAGCCATTTTTGAAGGAAAAGCAATTGATGTGTATAACCATGGTAAAATGAAAAGAGATTTTACTTACATAGATGACATTATTGAGGGTATTGTACGTTTAATTCCAAACATTGCAAAACCCAATACAGACTGGACAGGTATGCGGCCTGATCCGGGCAGCAGCTTTGCCCCTTACCGCATATACAATATAGGTAACAACCAGCCTGTAGAGCTGATGCGTTTTATTGAAGTACTGGAAGAGAAAACAGGAAAAGAAGCCATAAAAAATTTTATGCCCCTGCAAGATGGAGATGTGCCGGAAACATTTGCTGACGTAGACGACCTGATGCAGGATGTTGGATTCAAGCCCAATACTTCAATCGAAAAAGGAATTGAGCATTTTGTGAACTGGTACAAAGCATATTATCAGATAAATTAAATAAGATGGAAAAAATTGCAATTATAGGTTTAGGATATGTTGGCCTTCCATTGGCCGTTGAGTTTGGTAAAGTAAGAGAGGTAATAGGTTTTGATATCAATTCAAAAAGAATTGCTGAGCTTAAATCAGGGGTTGATAATACCAAGGAGGTTGATGCTGAAGAATTGAAAAGCGCAAGTAAATTAAGTTATACTGATCAACTCGATGATATTAAGTACGCAAGCATTTTTATTGTAACTGTGCCTACGCCTGTTGATGAATTTAAGAAGCCTGATCTCCGCCCGCTGCAAAGCTCAAGCACTAGTGTGGGCAAGGTGTTGAAAAAAGGCGACATCGTTATTTATGAATCAACGGTGTATCCCGGTTGTACAGAAGAAGTATGTGTACCCATTCTGGAAAAAATTAGCGGTCTGAAATTTAATGTAGACTTCTTCTGCGGATATTCCCCTGAGCGCATTAATCCCGGAGATAAACTGCATCGCGTAAGCACCATTAAAAAAGTAACCAGCGGCAGTACACCCAAGATTGCTGAAAAAGTTGATGCTCTGTACAAAGAGATTATCACTGCAGGCACGCACAA
>DAOLDI010000745.1:0-1164 GCA_035327445.1 Cyclobacteriaceae bacterium
CCATATAGGCCACCAGATGCGCATCTGCTACGTTAGTGCCATTTACCTTGAAATGTTTCTCAAAGAAATCCAAAGTCTGCTTGAGCTTGCTCTTATCATCTTTATTGTATTTGTACTCAGCATAAGCCCTGCGATTTAGCACAGTACCTTCATCGTTACAGAATTTAATGCGCATATCAAATATGATCATCAAAGAATCCAGGTATACTTTTTTTCTTTCAGGATTCTTTTCTGCTGAGGTCAGGTTATCGAAAATTTTCTCGCCATTGATGTAAAGACTTTTATTAAGATCAGGGGCATTCTGCAGCAACCATGTTAATGGCGCAACCGATTTATCATATTGCCCATTTTTCATGTAATCATCATACAACACATTTTTCTCGGTTGCTGTTTGCTTGTCTTCCGGCCAATTCCATGCGTCACACTGTGCCTGTGCAGTATAGGCTGCAAAGATGAACATGGCTGAAACGAAATAGGTCAGATAGGTAGTTTTCATCATTTTTTGTTTTTACTAATCAAATCTTCTTTTTATAAACCAATTGCGATCGTTAAAAGTCACGCCAAATGTTACTCTAATATAATTCTCTTCTATCTCAGTCAGGCTCCTGTTTCCTCTTCTTCCAAGCTTAACTGCCAGGTCGAGGCTGGAATATTGAGCCGTTGGAAAAGAAAGGCCAAAATTAATGCCAAAATCTTTAACCACTGAACCATTTATTGAATATGGGGCCTCAGCATAGCTTAAACCCGCCCTGTAGGTGATGCGTTCCAGGTAACTGGTAACAGAGGCCTGGTTGGGCGTAATTTCACCCCCAAAAGCAGCTGTGAGGCTGTTAACGAGACCTTCGTTGCTGCCGTCAAAATTTCTGTAGGTAGTCCAGTCATGTAAATAAACTTCTGCCGCCAATGTCCAGGTATAACCCTTACTGAATGAAAAACCACCACCTAAACCTCTGGGTAGGGCAATATTACCCCTTTCATTGAAAGAAACCGTGTCAGATTCAATGATGGTGCCTGTTACATTTCTCAATTCAATTCTGTTTAATTGATTGGCCCTCATATTGGAGGAATGGTCGTACATCAAACCAACTGAGAAGCGGTAATTTTTGGAGCCAATTGAATCTTTATGATACAAAATACCTGCAGTGAAGGTGAGATCGCCAATAG
>DAOLDI010000746.1:0-1157 GCA_035327445.1 Cyclobacteriaceae bacterium
ATGCATGGAGAAATACCGGAAATGTTCCTGTAAATGTAGTGTACACGGTGCGTCCGGTTAGTGCCTCTGGTTGTATAGGCGCGCCAGTCGAAATTATTCTTACCGTAGATCCTGAGCCCGTATTAGATCCGGGACTCAACGCAACTGTATGCAGTAACGATGCTGCAGGTATCATACTAAATACCAATGGTACTTCTATTGCCGCAGGTACTTACAATATCACCAGTATTATAACAAACGGATTAACGGCTGATGCAGGAAATCCGGTTACCGGTACTGGCTTTAATGCCAATGAAATTGCTGATGATGTATGGAGAAATTTTGGAGCAACCAATGTAAATGTTCTTTACACCATCGTTCCCCTAAGTGATCCTGCAGATGGAGCTTGTATCGGCAAGCCAGTGGTAGTTACACTTACAGTAAGACCTGAACCTGTATTGGCGAACAACCTTGACCGTACTGTTTGCAGCGACAATAACATTGGATTAACTTTAAATACAAATGGTGTTTCTGTTGCTGCAGCCAGTTATAATATCATCTCCATCACTGCTGATGCTGGCCTTGTGCCTGATGCTGGCAATGTTGGCCCGGCTAATGGCGTAGCTAATAATTACCTTAATAACTTACGTTTTACAAACACAACCACCGGCAATTTGCAAGTTGTAATACGCGTTGCTCCGGTAAGTGCGCAAGCTTGTATTGGTGAAGAGGAAGATATCATCATCACAATTCAGCCTGAACCTGTAATAAGTCCGGGTTTGGATTTAACCGCATGTAGCGGACTGGCTACTGGCTTACAGCTTAGCACAACGGCAGGTTCAGTTGCTGCTGCCACTTATAACGTCACAAATATCCTGGTTTCTGGAGGCTTAAGTCCCAGACTTGGTAATGCTTTGGTTGCCAATGGTGTTTCGGCAGATTATCTTGAGCTAGATGCCTTCACCAACGCAAGCGCAATTCCTTTAACTGTAAGCTATACAGTGCGTCCGGTAAGTGCTGCAGGATGTTTGGGCGATCCGGTGGTAATTGTTGTTACGGTAAACCCTGAACCTGTAATTGCCTCTAATTTAAATCGTACTGTGTGTAGCGATGAAATTGCGGGCATTACCTTAAATACAAATGGAGTTTCTGTAACGGCAGCTGATTTTGATTTGCTC
>DAOLDI010000747.1:0-1152 GCA_035327445.1 Cyclobacteriaceae bacterium
AGGTAATTCGTATCAACTATTGATAACAACTGCCGATGGTACGCAATATGCTTCTGATGTACAGCTGATGCAGGCAGCAGGCGAAATCAGAGATTTATATTATGAATTTGTACCCCAACATAGTTACAACAGCAGAACCGGACTTTATGAAGATGCATTTTATGTTTACCTGGATGCGCAAGCTGATGCGCAGAGCAATGGATTACTCAGGTGGAGATATGAAGGTATATATGAGAACCTGACAAATCCAGAATTACATTTTTTTGTCATAGGTACTCCTGCAGGACCTATCCGCGTACCCGATCCTCTGCCTTGCAGTGGTTATTCAGCACAAGTAGATAGTACAACAAACCCTGCTGCAATTTTGCAAACCCCTAATGGTCCGATGTACCGTGTGGGTGATTGCAGCTGCTGGGAGTGTTGGGTATATGAAAACAATGGCCGGCTTAACCTTGCCCGCAATCAATTTGTGAGCGATAAAACTTTTAGTAAAGTTTTAATTGCCATAGTGCCTGTAGATCGATGGCGGTTTCAAAAAAGATATGCCATAGATGTAACACAATTAAGCATTACTGAAAGTGTATATGATTTCTGGAAACTGGTGGAAAGTCAGCAACAGGGAGCTAATAGTTTATTTCAACCAAATATTGTGATTATTAACGGTAACATTAAGAATCTTAGCAACCCTGATGATCAGGTCTTGGGTGTATTCAGCGCATCAGCAAGAACCAGTAAACAATTATTCATTGAGCGTTCGGCTGTGCCGTATAATTTGAATGCTCCTCCGGTATTCTGGAACGACTGCCGCACACAATTTAGCCGCAGTACTACTGAAAAACCCTTATTCTGGTAAAATGAAAAGATGGATTACATATTCAATTTTTATTTCCTGCATCCTTTCAGGCATATCTCATGATGCACTGGCACAGGATAACCTTGAACAGGAGCTTATTAATTATTATGCTACGCAAGTTCCGTTGAAAATACACATTACGTTCAATCAGCCTGCTTATGCACCCGGAGATACAATTTATTACAGCGGCTGGTTACTAACGGCAAATGATTTAAGACCCATTGCAGGCAGACAAATTATCAAAGTCATATTACAGGATCAGCAATCAAATGAAATATTGCATACACAAATTTTGGCAC
>DAOLDI010000748.1:0-1148 GCA_035327445.1 Cyclobacteriaceae bacterium
GGAAGCTATGGCCATAATGTCGGGTGAACTCTCAAAAAATAGCTGGAACTGCTCTTCTTGTTGTTTACGCTTTATTTCAGTTGCCAGGTAGTTTTGCAAGCTGTTGAGTAAATCTGTTTTACTTTTATCCTGAACACTCAACTTACGATCGCTAATCAATACCATTACCCCAATGATATCGCCATTCATAGTAAGGGGTATTCCAAAGGCTGATTTAAGTCCGACTTGCCGGGCAGCATTTTTTCTTAAAAATTGGGTATTATCTTGAATGTTGTTCCAAATGCTTCCTGTTTTCTTTTTCAGGATGCTTCCCATAATACCTTCTCCAATAGCAACTGTGGTGAGGTTTTTACTGGCCAAATAGAATAATTTACTTTTCGCATCAATTGCATAAGTAGCTGCCAGGTGTAAATTATGCTTATCATGGCTGCAAAGCCAGATTTCAGCGGCTTTGAAACTATTAAGTTCTGTAATGTATTTAAGTACTTGTTGCAAAGATTGACGTAGCTTATTGCGTTGCTTAAAGTATAGCGATATGCGTGCCCTTACTTGTTTTTGTATTTCTGATTTTTTTGTCTCAGTAACGTCACTTAAAACACCTATCATGCGCATTGCTCTTCCTTTTGAATCGCGAAGCAGATAAGCATTCTCTTCTACATAGGCATAAGTTCCGTTTCCTTTTTTAAACCTGAATTCTTTATTCCACCTGTATTGTTTTTTGTCTGCAATAAACTCTTCCCAGGTTTTTTGATTTTTGAGGTTATCATCAGGATGCATCAGTTTAGCCCAATTGCTTAGCCTGAATGCAATGTTTTTTTTCTTATGCCCAAAAATACTGTAGAAATTTTCGCCCCAGGTAAATACATCCTTAACAACATCCCACTCGTACAGTACGTCTCTACTTGCTTTACTGATAAGCTCATAACGTTCATTACTACTTTGCAATTCTTGCATAACGCTCTCACGAGCGGTTACATCAATACAAACAACCATTATACATGCTTGCCCCTGGTATTGAAGTTTATGCCCGTGCACATCCATGCGCATAAGCTCTCCATTCTTTTTTTGATGCGTGAAAACACCGAAGTTGATGTTGCCCGATTTTTCATGAATGTTTTCATGCGCTTTTATAACATTTGAAAAATCGG
>DAOLDI010000749.1:0-1146 GCA_035327445.1 Cyclobacteriaceae bacterium
AAATTGCAGGTATGCACGCGTTTAATGATGTTTTTATGCAAGCAGATCCTACTCTGCTGGAACCAATTTATGATCTGGAGATTATGCTACCTGAAGAAGTAACCGGTGAAGTGATGGGCGATTTGCAAACACGCAGAAGTATGATACTGGGTATTGATAGCAAAGGAAATTACCAGGTTATTAAAGCACGTACACCTTTAGCTGAGCTTGATCGTTACTCAACAACTTTACGATCTTTATCGCAAGGAAGAGCAAGCTTTAAACACAGTTTTGCAGAGTATGCGCAAGTGCCTTATGAAATTCAAGCTAAGCTAGGCAAACAAGTTTTGGAAGAAGCAGTATAAACTAATTTGAAAAAAGTTGTTCTGGGTTAAATGCTCAGAACAGCTTTTTTTACAGGCTAGTTCTTGACGATTGTAAACTCTACCCTCCTGTTCAATCTCCTGCTTTCTTCAGCATAATTATCTGTTATGGGTCTTGTACCACCATAGCCCTTACCGCTTATCCGCGCGGCAGAAACCCCTTTCTCAACAAGGTATTTTTTAACAGCAGCAACACGTTCATTAGAAAGTTTCATCAATGAGCTTTGTGTACCCCGGTTATCAGTATGCCCGGCTAACTCTATTTCTATTGAAGGATTTTCAAGTAAAAATTGTGCAATCATATCCAGTTCAGGAAAAGAATCCGGCAAAAGTTTATCAGTACTTCTTTCAAACAAAACATTCTTCAAATTTACCAGTGTGCCTATTTCGGCAGGTTCAATCAAAAGCTCAACTTGAATAGAGGCTTGATCTTGCACATCATTTACCTGGAATGATTTGCTGATATAGCCCGCAGCACTTACATCAAGCCAATAAACATCAGCAGCAATTATGTTTAGCTCAAAACTTCCGTTATCGAGGGTGCTTATATTTTCGGTAAAGTCATTGCTTCTGATTTTCAGATTAGCCTTTACAGGTTCGTTTGTCTTCTGATTTAATACCAAACCGCCTAACAACTTCAAGCCTTCTTTGATCTCATGCTTTGGTTCTTCTACGGGAAGTTCAATTTCTTGTTCAATGTTGACAACAACCGGCTCGTTGATAATCTCTGAAACAACCGCAGGTTCCTGCAAAATGATGGCGCCATCAGGAATCCAAAATTTTA
>DAOLDI010000750.1:0-1145 GCA_035327445.1 Cyclobacteriaceae bacterium
CCTGGCCATGCGTGATGGTAATGTTAATTATGAGATTACCTCTGGTGTAGAATTCCAACTAACCAACGAATCATACAAAATAGCACAAACACAGACGCACCAGACTTATATGGGCAGACAAACTGTGATTCAGGAATCTGTGCTAAGCGAATATAAAGATAATCCTGCTGCAGGTAGAATGAATACCTACATTGCAACATGGAGTGATAAAGACCATAAGTTACCTGCGGCTGCTATCAGCATGTGGAAGGGTCATGAATACAAGAACCATTATTGGGGAATGGCCATAGACCTTAACTCTTGTACAGGCTGCAGTGCTTGTTTGGTAGCATGTAATGTAGAAAATAACGTAGCAGTTGTTGGTAAAGAAGAAGTACTTACCCGCAGAGAGATGCACTGGTTGCGCATCGACAGGTATTACAGCAGTGATGCAGATATTGACGATTGGAGGGGTTTAGAAAAAGCTGCTGAAAATCCTGAGGTTGTGTTTCAGCCAATGATGTGTCAGCATTGTAATAATGCTCCATGTGAAACGGTATGTCCTGTTGCCGCTACAACGCATAGCACTGAAGGATTAAACCAAATGACTTACAACCGCTGTATCGGTACAAGATATTGTGCAAACAACTGTCCTTTCAAAGTTCGTAGGTTTAACTGGTTTAAGTATCATCACAATGAGCAGTTTGCTGCAGTTAATCCTCAGATGAATACTGACCTTGGTCGTATGGTGCTCAATCCTGATGTAACCGTAAGGTCAAGAGGGGTAATGGAGAAATGTTCTTTCTGTGTGCAGCGAATCCAAAGTGGTAAACTGAATGCCAAGAAAGAAAGAAGACCAATGAAAGATGGTGAGGTAATTACAGCTTGCCAGGCAGCTTGTGCAGCAGGTGCCATTGTATTTGGTGATATGAATGATCCGGAAAGCAAGATTTCTAAACTCTTAAATATTGAGCAAAAAGAAGGCGATTACGGAATTGATAAAACAGTTCGTAACCCAAGAGCTTACAGAGTTTTAGAAGAGATAGGCGTAAAACCAAACGTATTCTATCTCACCAAGATCAGGAACAAAGATTTAGAAAACACAAACGCTTAATTATCAGCTAAGATATTTAACAGATATGCAAGTAACTTCAGCAATACGCGAT
>DAOLDI010000751.1:0-1140 GCA_035327445.1 Cyclobacteriaceae bacterium
GATGCAGAAGTTTATTCGGGTAGTGATAGGCACCAATAACATTGACTCATGTGCCCGCGTATGCCACTCCCCCACTGCATTGGGTATGCAACGCAGGTTTGGTACCGGTGCGGCCACCAATTCCATCGAAGACCTGAAGTATGCGGATTGCATTCTGATTATTGGCGCCAACCCAACGGATGGTCACCCGGTAACCGGGGCCAAGTTCAAGCAGCATGCCATGAAAGGTAAGACAACTATTGTGATTGACCCGCGCAAAACAGAAATCGCACGCTATGCTACTTATCATCTGGCATTAAGACCTGGCACCAATGTGGCCATGTTGAACATGATGTTGTATTACATCATTACCGAAGGCCTGGAAGACAAACAATTTATTGAAAACAGAACAGAAGGGTATGAAGATTTCCGCAAGCAAATTCTCAATGTCAATATCAATGAATTAGAAAAGATAACAGGTGTTGACAAAAACCTGGTGCGTGAAGCAACACTCGCTTATGCGAAATCAAAAGCTGCGATGGCCTTCCATGGTTTGGGTGTTACCGAACATTCTTATGGCACTTATGCCATCATGCTGATTACCGATTTGGCCATGATTACCGGAAACATCGGTCGCAGAGGTGTTGGTGTAAACCCGCTGCGCGGACAAAACAATGTGCAGGGCGCAGCAGATATGGGTTGTCAGCCACACCAGGGCGCTGGTTATTTTGATGTAACTAATGATTCTTATCACAAGATGTATGAAGATTTTTATGGTGTTAATCTTCCCAAACACATTGGTTATAAAATTCCGCAGATGTACACGGCCTCTCTCGATAATAAACTCAAGGCACTTTGGCTGATGGGTGAAGACTTGGTACAAACCGACCCGAACACCAACAAAGTAATGGCTGCATTAAAGAAGCTTGATTTGCTGGTGGTGCAGGAATTGTTCATGACAGAGACCGCCAAGATTGCTACAGTGGTTTTACCCGGAGCGTCTTTCCTCGAAAAGAGCGGCACCTTTACCAACGGTGAGCGCAGAATTCAGCGGGTGAATAAAGTAGTAGAACCGATTGAGGGCACCAAGTCTGACGGACAAATTGTTGTTGACATCATGAACCGCATGGGCTATGCCCAGCCGGATTATGACCCGGATAC
>DAOLDI010000752.1:0-1138 GCA_035327445.1 Cyclobacteriaceae bacterium
AAGGGGCTGGGAGAAGTAAGACCCTGCGAGGGTTGAATCCGTTCCGTCCCGAAGCCTCGGGACTTCGGAACATCGGGACCTCGCAGCGGTTGTAAAGCAATTAAGCATGCAAACCCTAATCCCTGGTCGGTGTCGATACCGACCAATGAATAGGAGTTACATTTAATAAGGAGTAAAAAAATCAAGCGAATGCCAAAAAAATCAAAAAAAGCCAGTGAATCATTTGTAAGCATGACACAGTTCGTGCTCCCCAATGATACCAACACACTGAATAATTTAATGGGAGGAAAACTGATGCATTGGATGGACATTGTATCGGCAATAGCCGCACAAAAGCATTCTAACAGAATTGTGGTCACCGCATCGGTAGATAATATTTCATTTCGTCAGCCAATACGCCTGGGTAATGTAGTAACGCTTAATGCAAAAGTTACACGGGCTTTCAGTTCTTCAATGGAAGTAAGAATAGATGTAGAAGCTGAAGATATACCCGCTCAAAAAAAATACGTGAGCAATAGCGCTTACTTTACTTTTGTAGCGGTAGATCAAACAGGTAAGCCCATTGATGTGCCTGAAGTAGAGCCGGAAACCGAAGAAGAAAAAGCACATTATGAAGGCGCCCTGCGCAGAAGACAATTGCGCCTGATACTTGCAGGCCGCATGAAACCCCAGGATGCCAAAGAATTGAAATCTATTTTTGATATTAAGGACGCACAGGATCAATAATGCAACATCCTTTTATAACAGAAGATATTTATCGCATTGATACAGCCAACCTGGTGCTGTTACAACAAAACTATGCCGCGCTAAGCAAGGCAGAACATGACTTGCTGAACAACATCTTACAAAGTATAAATGAAAAGCTTAATGCGCAGCAATTGCATTGTGTATTTGGAGTGGATGATGTGGAAAGTACACTGCAAAACTATAAAGCCGGGCGCGTAATAGTTTTTAATGATGAGCCACAGACTGAATTACAAAATAGTGCAGATAGACTAAGAATAGTTTATGCCGGCTCACTGGCCGAACTTGAAAAAAACAAAGCATTAAAAACCACGCTCTGGCAGGGCCTGCAAAAACTCTTTTTAAGCTGATAAGCAGCTATAAATGGCCAGATTTTTAAAATAAACCGCTTGTT
>DAOLDI010000753.1:0-1136 GCA_035327445.1 Cyclobacteriaceae bacterium
TGATACCGAGATCTCTGGCGCGTTGTTTTGGCTGTGCCACTAAATTATGGGCAGTTATCAGCAGTAGTAACAAGAATTGAATTTTCATTTCAAAAGATAGTCAATTAAGTCACCCGGCTAAAGCATTAACCCGAATGCAGCTTATATTATTGTTCAGACAGTGATTTCAAAATATCATGCTTGGTAATGATGTGCGCCTGCTGGGCATCATCGCGCACCAATACAGCTTTGTTGTCTTTATTCATCATGGAACTCAACACATCCAGGGTGCTGTCGAAGGCAACAAAGGGCAATGCTTTATCCATTACTTCTGTAAGCTGTTTGTGTTTCAGTTCAGGATCTGCCAATACTTTTTCCAGAATGCCCGAGGAATTAACGCAGCCCACAAAATGATCCTGGTCGGTTACCGGCACCTGATCAATGCCTTCTCTGTTCATCAGTTTAATGGCCTCTTCAACTGTTGCATTTTGTTTTAAGGTATGCAGTTGTGCTTTTCCGTTTCTTCTTTGAATAATATCTCTGGCTGTGCTGAATTCTCCCTGTTCAATAAATCCGTGGTCTTGCATCCACTGATCATTGTAGATTTTATTGAGGTAGCGTGTGCCGTGGTCAGGCAGAATTATGACCATCACATCATCTTCTTTCAGATGTTCTTTGGCATATTCTAAAGCACCATGTACAGCAGAGCCGCATGACCAACCTACAAACATGCCTTCTTCACGCGCCAGTCTGCGGGTCATAATGGCGGCATCTTTATCAGTTACTTTGATGAAATGATCAATGAGATCAAAGTTTACATTCTTGGGTAAAATGTCTTCGCCAATTCCTTCTGTGAGGTATGGGTAAATTTCTTTTTCATCAAAAATGCCTGTCTCTTTATATTTTTTAAAGACAGAACCATAAGTATCAATGCCCACCGTTACTACTGCAGGGTTTTGTTCTTTCAAGTATTGTGCAGTGCCGCACATAGAACCTCCGGTGCCTACACCTGCGGCATAGTGTGTAATCTTGCCTTCTGTTTGCTGCCATATTTCAGGGCCGGTTGTTTCATAATGCGCCAGAGTGTTTGATAGGTTGTCGTATTGATTCGGATAAAATGAATTGGGTATGTCTTTGTTCAGTTTTCTGGCAACCGA
>DAOLDI010000754.1:0-1135 GCA_035327445.1 Cyclobacteriaceae bacterium
AAACTTAACTGATTTATCTTTTATGAGACTTGCCGGAAGTGATTCTGCATAGTGAGGCTCACCAATTGTTGGGAAGTCTAAGAGCAATTGCATTTTATCGCCAGATATATCATAAAGTTGTGCGGTGTGTGCTAACTCTGGTCCGGTTGGCAAGTAGCGGTCTTTGGTAATTTTGTTGTATGCTACTACATATTTACCATGTGGTTTTGCTGTTGGACCGCCAGGGATGCTCAAGTGACCTACAGAGTAATAAGTAGGTACGCGGTCTAGCACTTCTAAAGTTTCTAAACTCCACTTTACAATTTCAGAAGAAACAAACATAGAAGTATAGGCATTGCCTTTACCATCAAACTCGGTATGCAAGGGGCCAAGGCCTGGTTTCTTAACTTCACCGTGCAGAGCAGATTCGTATCCAACAACAGGGATACCACCATACTCACCTTCAAAATCCTGGTTGTCAATAGCGCTCATTAATTTCGTGTAAGAGAATACAGGAATAAGCGCTGCTAATTTACCACTACCAACAATGTACTCACCACTTGGATCAACATCGCAACCGTGGGGTGATTTAGGGCATGGAATCCAATACATGATATCTTTTAATTCTGCAGGATCCAATTGCAGTACTTCGTCCAGCATTGTTGAAGTAGTCATATGCGTATGATCATCTAACACATTGTGCGCATACTTACCCTTTACTTTTTTGCCTTTTCCTTGCTTAATGTATTCTTCTGCTTTTTTCCAGTTTACAGCAAGAATAAAGTCTTTGTCTTTCTGTGAGGCATTTACTTCTAACAGGCTATAAGCTTGTTCTGTATTATATGTGGAGAAGAAGAACCATCCATGTGATTTACCTTTACCTGCGCGTGCAAGGTCAAAGTTTACACCAGGTGTTACCAACTGAAAGGCAATATTCATTCTGCCTTCATTATTTACATTGATGAAACTTACTGTGCCTTTAAAGTTTTCTTTGTATGTCTGAATTGGAACATCGCGTTCTGCATCTCCACCAATAGGCACACTGAATCTTGAGCTGGCTACAACGTATTCTGTATTCTCTGTAATAAAAGGAGAGGAGTGATTACCACCTGTATTAGGAATTTCTAAAATCTCAACTGTTTTAAAAGTTGTGAGA
>DAOLDI010000755.1:0-1134 GCA_035327445.1 Cyclobacteriaceae bacterium
GATGCCCATAGGCAGGCTGCTCCACTTTTAAATCGGGCGCTGTCTTATCTACTTCATCTTTTACAACTGATTGTGTGGCCTGCTGCGCTTCTTGCTGCGGACTTAATGACCAATTAAATGTCGACTCTGCATCTACCAGGGCAATCTCGGCCCTTGCAAGGTTTTGCCCTTGCTTGCCTCCGCTTAACCAGAGGTGCATGCCCTGTTTGAGTGCATTATCCTGATAAACATTATTCAAAGTTTTTAGCCGATTAAGCTTAATGGCATAATCTTGGCTAATCTGCCAGAGTTTATCATTAGGCTGCACAACATGGTATGCTTCGGTACTGTAGCCATACCTGCGCTTGGGTTTTAAATAGTAAAGCTCTCCTTCTTTTATATTGCTGCTGATAGAAAGATCATTGTACTTCAAAAACTTCTTCAGGCCTATGCCTGATCGTGAAGCCAGGCTGCTTACATTTTCACCAGCTGAGGCCCTGATAACAGGCAGATCATTATGCATGACGATGCTACCACGAGTACTTGTGTTTTCTCTTCTTTCTGATGCCTTCACATCTGCAGGTTTGGGTTCAGCCTTTGATGTAGAGGCTGAAGCTGCCGCCAAAGCACCTGCCTTTTCAAAATCAAATTTACCTGAAGGCAAAACCAATGTATAAGTTCTGTCAGCTGGTATTTTATCCGTTCTTACCCATTTGTTAAACTCCCTTAACTCAGCTTCATCTATGCTAAGCTCTTTCGCCAAACGACTGATATTTTTTTCTTCGTTAATTGGAACAGCAGCTACCTGTACTTGTGCAGTTCCCTTCACGGCATCCTGAAAGGCAACTACATGCGCCAGAAATTTCTTAACATACCAATATGTTTTGGCATCAACATCCATTTGTTTGGCACCAAAATATTTTTCGTCTACAACCTTAAGCGCACCTCCAGCACCCATTTGGTAGGCTTGTACGGCATATATCCAGTTATTGAAATAGTAATTATTCTTTTTTAAGTATCCTGCCGCGGCACGACTTGAGCTGGCTATGTTCATGCGTTCGTCAATCACATTGTCTACACGCAAGCCCATTTCAATAGCGGTAAAATCTTTAAACTGCCAAAAGCCAACGGCATTAGAAACAGAAACAGCATCAG
>DAOLDI010000756.1:0-1124 GCA_035327445.1 Cyclobacteriaceae bacterium
GCCTATGTATTGAAAGCACAAGGTATACGCAATTCTTATTTTCAGGAAGTGATGTTTGGCGATGGTTTTGATGCCATGCCTGACCCGGATGATAATCGATTTGGTTATGGTATGTCGCAAGGAGGAAATCTCGGACGCTTCGATCGTGAAACAGGTTTTGTAAAAACCATTCGCCCCACACATCCTGATGCTAAAGTCATGCTGCGCTATAACTGGAACTCAGCCCTGGCGCAAGACCCTTTCAGCAACAGCACCATTTATTATGGAAGTCAGTTTGTGCATAAGAGCACCGATAAAGGAGATACATGGGAAATTATTTCGCCCGACCTTACCACCAACAATCCGGAGAAACAAAAAGCGCATGAGAGTGGAGGTTTAACTTTGGATGCAACCAATGCAGAAAATCATTGTACCATCATAGCCATCGCGCCAAGCAAAGCAGAGCGCAATGTAATTTGGGTAGGTACTGATGATGGCCATGTGCAAGTCACCAGAGATGGAGGAAGAACCTGGACCAATCTTACTGCAAGAATTCCCGGCATGCCTAAAGAAGCCTGGGTGCCCCAGATACAAACCACTGCAAGAGCAGGTGAAGCTTTTGTGGTTGTGAACAATTACAGGCTTTTTGATTACAAACCTTATTTGTTCCATACCAAAGATTACGGACAAAGCTGGAAGAGCCTGGTAAGTGCTGCACAGGTGGGAGAAAATAATTTCACTTTATCAGTAGTTCAAGACCCTGTTGAACCTAAACTGATTTTTCTCGGAACAGAAAATGGTTTATGGGTTAGCATTGATGAAGGTACGAATTGGACCCGTTGGACAAACGGTTATCCGGCAGGTTTATCTACTTATGATATGGTGATACATCCCACAGAGCATGATTTGGTGATTGGTACTTTTGGCCGGGCCATTTATGTCTTGGATGATATTCGTCCGCTCAGAGAAATGGCCAGCAAAGGCGGAAACATCATCAACAAAACCTTGCATTTGTTTACCCCTCCTGATGCTACCATTGCCATGACAATTCAACCTGCAGGTATCCGCTTTGCGGCAGAGGCCATGTTTAATGGAGAAAACAGACCCTTTGGTGCCATGATTTCTTATGTGGTAAACAAACCCGG
>DAOLDI010000757.1:0-1117 GCA_035327445.1 Cyclobacteriaceae bacterium
GGGCAATTAAAGTGATTTTGGGGCATCTGCGCTAAACTCTTTTTATCCAGGCCTGGTAAATCTCTTCAAAAGTTGTTTTCAAATCTTTACTCAAGCTCCATTTAGGGTAGTGCGATTTTATTTTTGATAAATCAGATATGTAGCATATATGATCACCAATTCTGTTTTTTTCAGAATATTCATAAATCATTTCTTTACCTGATATGGAGGAAATTAAATCAAATGCTTCTAAAATTGAAATTGAATTTTCTCTACCACCACCGAGATTGTAAACTTCTGCTACCCTGGGCGCATCTATAAATGCCTGAATAAAGCTTGCAACATCATACGCATGAATATTATCACGCACTTGTTTTCCCTTATAGCCAAATATGGTATACTTTCTTCCGATTACATTGCACATGATGAGATAACTTAAGAAACCATGGAGTTCAACACCACTATGATTTGGTCCTGTTAAGCATCCGCCACGCAAACAGCAGGTTAGCATTCCAAAGTATCGGCCATATTCTTGCACCATAATATCTGCCGCTAATTTGGAAGCTCCGAATATGGAGTGGGTTGATTGATCAACTGTGAAGTCTTCTTTTATACCATTGTAATAATTATCATCAGCATAATCCCAACGTTTATTTTGCTCAACCATATTTAACCTATTTGGTGCGTCTCCATAGACTTTGTTGGTAGAGAGATAGACAAAGGGTACAGTTGTACTGTATTGCCTCACAGATTCAATTAAGTTAAGCGTACCAACTGCATTTACATCAAAGTCATCAAATGGTCTTGAGGCTGCCAAATCATGACTTGGTTGAGCGGCTGCGTGTACCAAGGCATCTGGCTTAAATGATTTAATGAATGATTGAATAGTTGATCTGTCTCTGATATCCAATTCATGATGAGAATAGTTCTGATATGTTTCTGATAGTCGTTTAGCATTCCAGGTTGTATCACCTTGTATGCCGAAGAAATCAGCTCGCATGTTATTGTCAATACCGGCAATCAACCAGTTTTGCGCTGCAAAATAACTCACTACCTCACTGCCAATTAATCCTGCTGAACCTGTTACAATTAATTTTTTCATTCTCTGTACGGCCTTCTTAATAATAATTTATGTTTC
>DAOLDI010000758.1:0-1101 GCA_035327445.1 Cyclobacteriaceae bacterium
TGAGGTACGCTGGCAAAGCCCTGAAAGAATAGCCGGTATAATAAAGGCAACAGAATAAAAGCCACCAGCAAAGACATGCTGAGGATGATACCTACCGCCAAAGCCTGATCAAAAAACAATGCTCCGGCTATACCACTTAAAAAAATCAAAGGCACAAACACAGCAAGTGTTGTTAACATAGAACTGATCAAAGCCGCACGCACCTGTGCAACGCCTTGCACACAACTTTCAAATAATGTTTTGCCTTCTTTTTGTAAGCGGGTAATGTTATCCAGAATGATAATGCCATTGTCAATTAACATGCCCAGGCCCAAAGCCAAACCACTTAATGAAATAATATTGATAGAAAGATTGAACAGGTAAAAAAGTAAAAAGCTAAATAAAACAGATAAAGGTAAGCTTATGCCTATGATGAGGGGTAGCCTGGCATTGCCCATAAATAAAAACAAAACCATGAAAGCAAATACACCACCGTATAATAAACTGCTTTGCAAATTGCTGATACCCGCATTAAGCAATGCGCTCTGATCTTGCGTAATAGCAAAACGCAATTGCGGATAATCATTTCTGAAATGCTCAAGACTTTCTTCAACTTTGGGTATTAAGGCAGTAAGTTGTGCCTTTGCTTGCTTATGCACGTTAATTACAATGCCTTCTTCCTGCCCAAACAGGTGCAAGCCTTCGCGCGCCTGTATGCCCTGCCGCACTTTTGCAACCTGGCTCAGCTGTATCAGTTTGCCATCTGGCAGGCGCAGGGGTAAACGCTCAAGATCTGCAGCGTTTTGTAAAGGGTTGCTCACTTTAAGGTAATACCTGTACTGCCCATCTTTTACGCTGATGCCAGATATTTGCTGGTTCTGTTGAATGATGGCCTGTTGCAATTGTGCTTCATCAAGGCCCAGGGCTTGCATCTGCGCCTTGTCTGTGTGCAGACTTAATGCCGGAAACTGCATGCCGTTGATATCTACCAGCGAAATCTCATCTATCTGTTCCAGGCGTTTTTTTAATACACGTTGCGCAAAGACTGAAGTCTCGGTGAGTTGTTCTTTGTTCTCGGGCAAAACCTGCACGCGCAAAACAGGAATATCTGTTGTGCTTATT
>DAOLDI010000759.1:0-1100 GCA_035327445.1 Cyclobacteriaceae bacterium
ATAAGGTAATTGCTTTCTCTTACCTCATCAAAGAATTTCTATTTGAAGTTGAACAGTTACAAAAGCAACAAGTAATTGCACATTTTCATGAATGGATGGCTGGTTTACCTGTTGTTGATATTGCCATTGAAAAGAAAAAAATAAAAACAGTATTCACAACCCATGCTACCCTGCTGGGCAGATACCTGGCCATTAACTCGCCAACTTTCTATCAACATTTACCCTTTTTCAATTGGGAAGTGGAGTCTAAACATTTTGGCATCTATACAGAAGTTCAAATTGAACAATTAATAGCCAAATACGCGCACGTATTTACCACTGTGAGTGAAGTTACAGGAAGGGAATGTAAACATTTGCTCAAAAGAGTGCCTGATGTAATTACGCCTAACGGATTAAACATTGAACGCTTTGTTGCTTTGCATGAATTTCAAAACCTGCACGCCAAATTCAAAGAAGAAATTCATCAGTTTGTAATTGGTCATTTCTTTCCTGCTTATTCATTTGACCTGGATAAAACACTGTACTTCTTTACTTCAGGCAGGTTTGAATTTAAAAACAAGGGTTTTGATTTATGCATTGAGTCATTGGCGCACTTGAATCAACGGCTTAAAAAAGAAAACAGTGAAGTTTCTGTTGTCATGTTCTTCATTTCTAAAAAGCCTTTTAAAAATGCAAAGGCTTCCATTTTACAGAACAGGGCATTGATGGAGGAAATCAGGGCTGTTAGTAAATCAATAGAAGAAGAAATCGGTAAAAAGCTTTTTTATTCAAGCGTATCCAGAAAAGAAAAGCAGATGCCCACCTTAAATGAATTTGTTTCAGATTACTGGCAACTGCGCTACCGCAGAACCATTCAGTCATGGCACAGCCCTGAACAACCACCGGTTGTTACGCATGATCTTACAGACCCCGCCAACGATGAAATACTCATTGCCTTGCACAAAGCCGGACTTAAAAATGCAGAGAATGACCGTGTAAAAATTGTTTATCATCCTGATTTCATTACACCTACCAATCCCCTCTTCGGTATAGAGTACGGACAGTTTGTGCGCGGCTGCCACCTGGGTATCTTCCCCAGTTATTATGAGCCCTGGGGTTAC
>DAOLDI010000760.1:0-1098 GCA_035327445.1 Cyclobacteriaceae bacterium
AGCAGTTAACTTTAATTTATTCATATCAATGAATCAATTGCTAAACATAAATTAAAATGCTTAAAAAAGAAATAAAAAAAGGGTGACGA
The DNA here is from genome assembly GCA_035327445.1 of Cyclobacteriaceae bacterium. Taxonomy (GTDB): domain Bacteria; phylum Bacteroidota; class Bacteroidia; order Cytophagales; family Cyclobacteriaceae; genus DAOLDI01. Next base: position 90 of record DAOLDI010000760.1, read on the forward strand.
ATTTGCCACCCTCATTCAATAAACTTTATTAATAAACTTACTACGCTTCGGCCAGTTCTTTTTCAGTAACTACCGCATTGCCTTTATTCACCCATTCACTAATACCACCACCATAATTACTGATATTCTTAAAGCCATGCTTCACTAATATAGAGTAACCAATAGAAGAACGATCACCAGCCTGGCAATGAATTACAACAGGTTCATCTTTACTGATTTTGTCGAGATTCTTTTCAATAGTACCAATAAAAACATTCTCAGCACCCTGAATATGGCTTGCCTTATATTCAGCAACACCTCTAAGGTCTACCACCTTGGCTGTCTGTTTTTCAACAAGCTGTTTTACTTCTTCGATATTTACCTGCTTAACATTTTCAAGTTTATTACCCAATTCTTCCCAAACTTTAACGTTGGGTACAAAGCCCGTAATATTATCTAAGCCAATACGCATGAGTTTTCTAACGAGGTCATCATGCTTTGATTCATCTGCAATCAAAATAAAGGGTTCATCATAAGAAAGGAACCATCCGCACCAGGTTGCAAATGCATTATTGCCTTGTATGTTCAGCGTACCAGGAATAAATCCTGCAGCGAAATCTGTTTTTAAACGTGTGTCAATAATTTTTAAGCCTTTATCATACGCCTCTTTAAAGGCTTCTTTGCTGAGCTGCTTCAACTTTGGAACTTCAGTGAGTAAGGGTCTGTCGACCTTGTTTAATTTCTTCATCATCGCGAAGTATTTAGGAGGTTCAGGCTGATCTTCCAGTAAATACTTAACAAATCCGTTCTCATCATGCTTATACTGGAATGCCCAGTTTCTGATTTTCTCGTAACCAACTGTTGAACTAGGCACTGCGCCTAAAGCCTTACCACAGGCAGATCCTGCACCATGGCCGGGCCAAACCTGTAAATGATCGGGTAATGCGCTGAAACGCTTAATGGACTTATACATTTCTTTTGCGCCTAATTCTTTAGTGCCTTCAAAGCCGACAGCTTTTTCTAATAAGTC
>DAOLDI010000761.1:0-1094 GCA_035327445.1 Cyclobacteriaceae bacterium
TTGATGGTTAAAGATGGAAAGAGCCAGGTTATTTTTTTCGATTGAAATTTTGATTCTGGATGTATCGATCCACAAGGCTGTATCCGTTTCATGAAGCTCAAAATTAATGTTGGCTTCATGCTGTATTATGGCGTAACTAAAATCCTCAAAATCTCCAGTTCTGGAATAATTGATTCTTACGATAGCCTCATCATAAAACGACAAGCGGCATTTGGCATTACTTGCATGTATGATGATTCCTTTTTCATGTTCTTCATAAGAAATATAAGAACCACAGTAAATTACCTGATTAGAAAGTAGGGGAGAATTACGCATTGCTGATAAAATTAAAGCCTGAATTAAAACTAATTCAGGCTATTATAACCAATAATGCGGTAGTAAAAAATCAACAAACGTTTGAAATTTTATTTTGTCTTCTTTCGCAAGCTTGATCCGCGTATTATAAGTTGTGTTTTAAGTACTTTGGTTTCTGTATTTACATCATCTTCATCTGCTTCAATCTGTCGGATGAGCAGTTTAGCAGCTTCCTGTCCCATTGCAAACCCGGGCTGGTCAACGGTTGAAAGTCCGGGTTCAACAAATTCACTGAACTGCCAATTGCTAAATCCAACCACGGCAACATCTTCTGGAATTTTTAAGCCGGCTTCTTTAATTGCAATCATGGCTCCAAGGGCTAGCATATCACTGGAAGTAAAAACGGCATCGGGCCTGTTTTTTAGATTCAATAACTGAGCCATGGCGTTCATACCTTGCTCTTTGGTTCCTTCAGGGCACTCAATAATCATTGAGTCATCTATATGTAAACCATTTTCTTTTAATGCCTCTTTGTAACCTTGCATGCGCTGCATACCAATTGACAAGGTCTTTGCACTCATTAAATGGGCTATTCTTTTACAGCCTTGTTCTATAAGATGAATGACCGCTTCTTTGGCTCCTCCAAAATCATCTACAATTACTTTGCTGGTATCAATACTATCAGCCGATCTGTCAAAAAATACCATAGGTACACCTTTAGCAAAGATATTTTCTAAATGCTCATAATTGGTAGTTTGCCTGGATACTGAAATAAGCATACCATCTACCCGGCTGTTGAA
>DAOLDI010000762.1:0-1093 GCA_035327445.1 Cyclobacteriaceae bacterium
CCAGCTACTTGACCTGTTGAACAAGCGCATGCAACTGGTTGATGCCATCGGTAAGTTGAAACAAAAAAGCGGAACGGGCATTTACCGGCCCGAGCGTGAAAAGGCCATTCTCGACCGCCTTGCCACACTTAATACAGGGTTGCTGAACAGGCAAGCGATTGAGGCCATCTTTATGGAAATATTTGCCGTAAGCCGCAACCTGGAATTACCCGAAAAGGTTTGCTACCTGGGACCTGAAGGAAGCTTCACCCATCAGGCAGCTGAGTTGCGCTTTGGTGCACTTACAGATTATATTCCGCTTCAAAATATTCGGGCTGTTTTCGAATCAGTAAGCACAGGCAGGGCAAAATTTGGCGTTGTGCCATTAGAAAATAACCAGGAAGGTATGGTGATGGAGTGTGTGCATTGTCTGGCCTCAGAAGACTTGCACATTGTAGCCGAAATACCTTTACCTATCCATTTTGCTTTGGCCAGTTTAAACGAGCATGTAAAAGACATCAAGCGCATTTATTCCAAAGACATCGCCTTCAGGCAGTGCAAAAAATTTCTGGATGAGTACTTTGCTGATAAAGTTGAATTGGTTGCGGTTGAGTCAACCTCCAAAGCAGCAAAAATGGCTTCAGAAGAACCGGGCAGCGCTGCGCTTTGCTCTGCCGTTGCGGCAAGGTTATATAAGCTGCCGCTTTTATTTGAGAATGTAGAAGACTCGGCCAGCAACGCTACACGCTTTCTCATCATCAGCAAAAATTTCAATAACCAGCCCAGCGGGCAGGATAAGACTACTGTTTTTGCGCAAACCAGTAATGAGCCGGGTAGCCTGGCACGACTGCTTAAAGACTTTCAGGAGCATAACATCAACCTCAGTAAAATTGAAAGCTATCCGGCCAGGGGGAAACAGAACTTTCAGTACTGGTTTCTCATAGAGTTTGAAGGCCATAAAGAAGAAGAAAATGTAAGTTTGCTGTTAAATAAGCATAAAGAGGCCATCAAATGGCTGGGTAGTTATGCTAAATTGTGTTGAAGTATGAATGAGCTGAATTTGAATATTTTAAATGAAAAGCCGCTGATTATTGCAGGGCCCTGCAGTGCTGAA
>DAOLDI010000763.1:0-1091 GCA_035327445.1 Cyclobacteriaceae bacterium
GGACCTTTCCCCAATGCTGGTCTCCTGCGTAACAAAACCGATGAATGAGAATACAAGTGTTCCGCCTGTTGCAGTAAGTCTGTATTCTCCGTTTGCGTCTGTTACCGTTCCTTGCGCAGTGCCCTTGATGGTAACGTTTACTCCTGGCACCGTACTGCCATCTTCAGCGGAAGTCACTCTGCCAGTGACTGTCCGTTCTTGTGCATATAATGTGCCTGTAAAACTTATCAGGCATAGCATTAGTAAGGCACAATTAAAATGTAAAAACTTAATCATACTTTTTTTGTTTGGTTAGAAAATTATTATCCATCAAAGCGTGTATACACAGAACTCTGATGTTAATTCAAAATTGCTCTATCCAATAACAGTATGTAATCAACCATATTTCGGTAATTATTTTAGCAGATGAGCGAAACAGTATTAAAAGATGGTGATCTTGATACTACATTTATTCTTTACCGAAACTGATATCCTGAAGCTCATACCGGAATTGTTTGAGCTACATATTGAAGTTTGCTTGTAGATAGTATGCGGTAGTTTGCGCCAAGAACCTGATACATGAACTTTGCATGTGCTAATCCTAAATGGGTTAATAGCCGAATATGTAAATGTTTGGTTTTACCCTGCGTGTTGGCCGAATCTTATATCTATTTGTGATAAAATACCGTAAATTGGGTTAGATGCTTTAAAGTAGAATATCCCCAAATTTGTTGGATTGTTTATTTATGAAACATTACCTGCTTTTTATTTTATTATGGCCGCATTTAGCATTATCACAGGTTTACCAACTAAAAGATTATGGCTTAACAGAAGGCTTGCCACATCAGACAGTAATGGGAGTGTTTGAAGATAACCTGGGGTATTTATGGATGGCAACGAGAGGTGGAGGTATAGTGCGGTATGATGGGCGTGAATTCAAACTGTATGCTGTTGAAGATGGTATGGGTGGTTCGAATGCCTACTATGTGTGGATGTTTTCTAATGAGTCTATCTGGACGAGTCATGATTATGGCCTGAGCAAATTTAATGGCCGGACTTTCACTCACTTTTATCATCCCGACAGTTTATCTGAATCCAGAAAAATATCCAGG
>DAOLDI010000764.1:0-1079 GCA_035327445.1 Cyclobacteriaceae bacterium
TGCATTTCGGATTTAATTTTTGCCAGCTGCGGATTTTGTTGTTGGGCCCTTGTCTCGATTAGCAGCAGGAGACATATACATGCGATGATGACCCCTATTATTATTTTGTTCCTTCTCATGATTGCTATGGTTTTAGATAAGTTTTAAGATCGTTTACATATTGTTCAAATGCTTTGATACCTGTTTGCGTAATCTTGCAAGTGGTTAATGGTTTTTTTCCTTTAAATGATTTTTGAATTTCTATATAACCTGCTTCGGACAGTTTATCCAGTTGCACACTTAAGTTACCTGCTGTTGCATTGGTCTGTTCTTTCAAATAAGTGAATTCGGCAGAAGTAACACTTATCAGAATGGACATAACCCCCAACCTAAGTTGTGAATGCAATAATGGATCTAAGTCTTTAAGCATGATTATGCTCTCGCATTTTTTTTAACATATAGCCAGGCATCAGGTAACCCAATACAATGGCGATGCCGCCCACCAGATATTGCGTTTCATAATCAACCATGAAAGCAATAAAACCGGCAATCCAAAAATTGATGCCGCCAAACAATAGAGGTTTAAAGCGCAACATGATACCCGTGAGAAAAGTAGGTATGGCAGTGAGCACCAGTATAATGGGGCTGAGATTAAAATTTATTTCCGACATAAAGATTACCACCGGTAGTATGCTTAGGCCAAAGCTTATCCATAGCCACATATTTATTTTATCGAGGTGCGTGGTTACAACAGCTTCTTTGTTTTGCTTTCTTCCATAAAACAGGGAGATGATCCAGGCAGGAATTGAAATGGTCCAGACAATGTAGGGGTGTTCATAATTGGTAAATTTCATGATTCCATACATGCCGAAATAAGCTAAGGCAATGGCCCAGCCCCATAACAGAAAATAAAAACTGTTTTTCTGCATGCGACCCTGTGCCTGCTGTATCATGTTTTGAATTACCTGCAGACTTTGTTGCGGGTTAAATAATTCTTCCTGATGATTCATTTATTTTCTTTTTTAATCTGGTAATAATTTAAGGCAGCAAAAAAATAGGAGTAGTGCAGAGCTTATTAGTGCTGGCATTATTAAACTATC
>DAOLDI010000765.1:0-1076 GCA_035327445.1 Cyclobacteriaceae bacterium
TAAAAATTGACTTCATTCCGGTAAATACTGCTACTGATGTAAACAGCATTCTGCAAGCCTACCTGACGAAGCGCGCCAAAATGAGATAAATGACTTAACCCTCTCTGTGTAGCCACTGTTTCTTGGCTTCCAACTCATCTTTGCTTTCAACATAATCAGGGTCAGGTACGCAGCAATCTACCGGGCAAACAGCGGCACATTGAGGTTCTTCATGAAATCCGGTACATTCTGTACACTTAGCTGAAACGATATAATAAAATTCATCTGAAACGGGTGCCTGTGGCGCTTTACCGTCTACTACGCTGCCATCTTCAAGTTCAACTTCTGTAAGTGCAGTACCGCCAGCCCAGGTCCACTCTCTCCCTCCTTCATAAATAGCAGTGTTGGGGCACTCAGGCTCACAAGCCCCACAATTGATGCACTCATCGGTAATCATTATAGCCATAATCTGTATGAGATTTACTGGTTCGAATTAAATTGCGCAAAAATATCATTTAAATATATCCACTCAAAACAAGGAAATGCCTGCAAAGGTTTAGGTATGGCTAAAACGGAAATTCTAAGATCCTTTGTTCAATTAGGAGAAAATATCAGGACTAATATCAACAGAGATGAACTTATACAAAGCGCCTTGAATGAGAATGCCTGGTTTACCCGCCAAAGTATTGAAAAAGCTTTTGAGGGTTTATCAAATTACCTGAATGCTGATAAACTGGAACAATGGTCGAGTAGTTACCCGTTCACTAAGAATACCCAAAAAATAGGCTTAGTAATGGCAGGTAATATCCCTTTTGTGGGGTTTCATGATTTATTGTCTGTCTTGGTATCAGGCCATAAAGCAGTTGTAAAATTAAGTTCTGACGATCGGGTTCTGATGAGATGGGTAATTGAAGAATTAATTGCTATTAACCCTCAACTGCAACATAGAATCTTTATAACTGATTTACTTAAAGATATTGAGGCAGTAATTGCAACAGGTAGCAATAATACAGCTCGCTACTTTGATTATTATTTTTCAAAATATCCGCACATCATCAGAAAGAACCGTAATGCAGTTGCTGTGTTAGACGGAACTG
>DAOLDI010000766.1:0-1058 GCA_035327445.1 Cyclobacteriaceae bacterium
AGAAGCAAAATCAATTGGATTAGTCAATCATGTATACGCCACTCAGCAAGAACTTTTGCAAGCTGCTCATCAGATGATGGAAAAAATATTTGCCAAAGCACCTGTTGCAGTAGCCATGGTGATCAACAGTGTGAATGCAGGCTACAATTTTGAAGAAGCGGGCTACCAGGCAGAAGCCAACAGTTTTGCATATTGTACCAAGACAGATGATTTTAAAGAAGGAACCACAGCCTTTATTGAAAAAAGAAAGCCGGCATTTAAAGGAGAGTAAAGCCTGATGGGCAAACTGAAAAAACTCGCAGGCGATACTGCCATCTACGGTGGCAGCAGCATTATTGGGCGCATGCTCAATTACCTGCTGGTTCCTTATTACACTTCTATTTTTTTACCGGGCGAGTATGGCATTGTAACTGAACTGTATGCCCTTGCCGCTTTCCTGAATGTGATTTACCTATACGGATTAGAAACCGCCTACTTCCGCTTTGCCAATAAACACCAGGATAAAGAACCCATCGTTTACCAATCTGCGGTAAGCGCAGTACTAATCAGCAGCATTTCATTTTCATTATTACTGATACTCTTCGCAACAAATTTGGTTGAAGCAATGAACTATCCCGGCAAAGAATACTTTGTGTATTGGTTTGCAGGTATACTGGCTATTGATGCTGTACTGGCTATTCCCTTTGCACGCTTGCGCTACCTGGGCAAGGCAAAATATTTTGCCGGTGCAAAATTGTTTAACATCATCCTTAACATATCACTCAATTTATTTTTTCTTTCTTATTGCCGCGGTGTTTTTGATGCTGAGTTTTCGCAGGAGTATAAAGAGCTGATTAGTTTGGTTTATAATCCTGCCTGGGGAGTTGAATATGTTTTCATTTCAAATCTTGTGGCCAATGCGGTATTGATTCCAATACTCTGGCCCATGTTCAGAAATTACCGGCTGCGCATGAGTAAAGAGATGATCAAACCCATGCTGCGTTATGGTTATCCGCTTTTGTTTGCCGGGCTTGCCTATGCGGTAAATGACATGCTCTCAAGAGTAGCCATCAAATACT
>DAOLDI010000767.1:0-1058 GCA_035327445.1 Cyclobacteriaceae bacterium
TGCTTTCATTTCGTGTTCTTTGATAGATTGCATACAGTCGGATATAGCTATAAAATTATTGAGTTAGAGTTGTGATTTGCTTTCATTTCGTGTTCTTTGATAGATTGCATACAGTATACCCCGGGTAATGTAGCAGATTATCAAAGCTTTAGGGCCAAAAACAGGATCAAAAAAATCCTGCAGAATACTTCAAAGACTGTATGTGCAAGTGAAAAGTCCTCGTTTTGCAAAAGCAACTGATCAGAATAATTCCAGTTGCTGCGGACCGGGGACTTTTTCTTTTTCTTCAGGGCCGTAAAACAGTTCCATCATGCCAAATTGTTTGTCGGTAATGGTTAATATACCTACATGGCCTTTGGGTGGAAGGTTGTGTTTTACGCGCTTAACATGTACTTCCATGTTTTCGCGGCTGGCGCAATGCCTTAAATAAATACTGAACTGAAACATACTGAAGCCGTCTTTCAGCATTTTCTTGCGGAAATCTGCATAATTTTTCCGGTCCTTTTTGGTTTCCGTTGGCAAATCAAATAATACCATAATCCACATGACGCGATAAGCGTTTAGCCGCCCGGTTTTCATGATACATACGGTTTAATTATGAGAACACTGCTTTAATACCCCAAAGTGGGCAATACCAGTTTTCTTGTTTCTCCGAGAAAACAACGAGCCAAAGATGCACTACTGCGTTGTGTGGCAATCATCAATGGGCTGGTTTCATTGCCTATGCGCACATCTATGGCCGGTAACTTCAGCAGCTTTTGTTTTAAAGCTGTGTTTAATTCAACATCCGGCCCTTCATTTTTTACAATCTCCAGCACGGCCTCATCAGCAAAAGGGCGATAAGCTTCCATGATATCATCGGCAAGGCAATACGCATTGTATTGATTGCGGTGAAAAATACCCAACGTAGGCAATAGGCCTGAGCCAACCAATGCCCTTGCCACCGTGGCCCGTATAATGGCATAAGCATAATTGAGCAATTGATTGGGTGGATCGCCCATTCGATGCCTGGTAAAATTTTGAATGAAAGGAGTAAAAATTTTATTCCAGTAATAGGC
>DAOLDI010000768.1:0-1058 GCA_035327445.1 Cyclobacteriaceae bacterium
AAGCCTTTGGCCTGAACGCAAACTCAATGGTGTGGTTACCTGCAGGTACCTGCATAGCCCTGAGGATATAATTCGCACGCATTATCTCTGCTGAGTTACCGTTAATACTGGCTTCCCAACCAACAGGATAATAAATTTCTGAAAACACAATCAGTCCGTCAGTGCTGGTATTAACTTCATACTTCAGGTAGTTCGGTTTGTATGCGGTTAAACTTACAGTGGCGGCTGAATCATAAGCAAAATCTGATACGTGGAATTTCGAAGCATCAATCACTGCAGTTTGTTGCAGGTCAAGTTCACAGGTGGCTTGCAGTTCTTCTAAGGGACTATTTACTTTTTTAACACCTGCTGCAAACCAGGCCAGACCGTAATTGGCAGTATTCAAAATGAAATTATTGCGTTCTGGTCCGTACACGAAGAAGCGTGTATTCAACATGTTGAGTGCAGTATATTTCTCAGGTTGGATATTTCCGCTGCGTGCATCGCTCATCAGCATGCTGTATTGTTGGCTTAAGCAGGAATCATAAAAATCCTGGTACCTTCTCAGCTTGGCGCCATGATATCCACCCACCGAATGATGGAAGTAAGATGTGCGCGCATCTTGCCAGGCGCCTTGCAGATTGAACACTCTCTCACCTGGTTTTGTCAGCTTCATCATTTCCTGGTCGGCAGCAGTAGCTTGATAGAAACTACGCACAGGATTGCGAATGAAATTATCTTCATTGAGGTAACGCTTGTCAATGGCGAATAAATCAACTAAAACCAAAAAGCTCAAGGCAATACCCAGGGTGTTGACAGCTATTTTGTTGACGAGTGCGAGATAGATAGCTACAAGGGCAAGCGATATAAAAAAGAAAGCGCGCCAGGCATCGGCTTTCAACAAAGCTGCGCGGTCTTTTTGCAAAGCCTGAAAGAAGAATGCAGGTAAATCGCTTTCGTCTTCTCGTAAAAAACTCATGAAGCCTCCGGTGAGTGCAAGCAATAAACACAAGCCTGCAGTAAGCCCTGCAGGCCAGAGCAATTTCTTCATCAAAGCCTTGTTCCACTTTTGCTTGAGT
>DAOLDI010000769.1:0-1057 GCA_035327445.1 Cyclobacteriaceae bacterium
AAATTATCGTTGATATTAAGGTGAAATGCGGGATCCCTTAAAATAATACACCCTAATGTGATGACCCTTATCTGAATTACCCATATAAACCATTTTACTGGCCGGCCAAATGGCCTCGTTTCGATATTGCTTCAGCCGCTCATTCTCTACCAAGGTTACTACGCCTATACAAGTATTATCCTGATCAAATCGACTTATGTCTTCAAAGAAATCCCTTGTTAATACAAGGATTTTTGAGCTGAGTCCCGGCTTGCGATATGCTGGCATTATAAACAAACGAATAGCATAAAAATGATTTTTAAATTGTCTTAAATAAGCTTTAAATCCTGTACTCATACCTACAACTTGCTTAGCCTGGTTTCTTACAACAAAAACAAGTTGATTGGCGCGGTCATTTGCTTCATCTGGGCTGAGTTTTAATCCTATATTATTCCAGATTGATATTACTTGTTGCCTGGTATCTTCATCAACTTTTTGCCATACATTGTCAATTGTAATATCTTCTTGAGTAGTTTTATGCATCATCTTTAAATTATGAAGGAAATTACCAAAGAACAAATAGTTCAATTTCTAAAAGAGAAAATTGCTGCAGAGTGTCAAATTCCCATCGAAGATATAAAAACAGATGTAGAATTTTCTGATTTCAGAATGGATTCTGTTAATGCTATTTTTATTATGGATGAATTAGAAAATTACCTTGAAGTTGAACTAAACCCTCTTTATTTTTGGGATTACCGCAACATTGATGCCTTTACCAATTTTATTTTTGAAAAGCATTTCAACAGCATGTAATAATGCATTACAGGTAATTAAATCTTTGCCTTCTTAAAGTAACTTAATCTGATGTGATGACCTTCTGAAGTATTCCCTGCAAAAACCATATCTGCACCAGGCCATACAGCCTTTGTCCAATTTTGCTTAATCATTTCATTTTCAATTACCATGATTAACCCAACTGCATTTGCCTTATTATGCCTTTCAAAATACCTTTTAGTCTCAACCAATAATTTGGTATCAAGGGCTGGTGCCCTGTATGCAGAACTGATAAAACAGCGGT
>DAOLDI010000770.1:0-1056 GCA_035327445.1 Cyclobacteriaceae bacterium
TTGCATAAGTTTCATTGATCACCAATTCACGCGCACTGTCGCTGGGTATGAAATTTCTGCCAGCTAATAACTCCAATCCATAGAAGGGAATGTAATCCACGTCTCCTACTTTTCTGTGCACGTTTTCCTTTGTCTCTCCCGCATCTGTTTTATAAATCAAAGTATTGGTGCTATACCCTTTGGTGGCCGGTGGCGCCTGGTGTACAGAGATAGATTGAATTTCAGCCAACTGGCTTAATTCATTTACCAGTATATCCCGCTTAGAGGCTTGTTCAAACCAGGGTGTATTGAAATATACAATGGCATCTTTCTCAAAACCCAATTCCTTTTTCAGCATAAAGCCAATCTGTAAGCTTACCACCACAGCACAGGCAATGAGCGCCTGCGAAAAGGTAAACTGGAAAATGGTAAGTCCTTTTCTTAAATTAACAGCAAGCGCGCTGCGGCTTCCGCTGTACACTTTATCTTTCAAAGCTTTCACAGGCTGGTAAGCACTGATAACAAAGGCAGGATACAGGCCTGATATCAAGCCTACCACAATCACCATGCTGATAAGAAAAATGACGGTTGATAAATTGCTAAAATCCAGCGTTACACCTTTCGGAATAAATTCATGGAAAAATATTAAGGCCACTTCGGCTACAGGTATGGCAAGTATAACAGCCATTAAACTCAGCAAGGTGCTTTCGCTCAGAAACTGCAGTATCAATACTTTGCGCGAACCTCCCATGACTTTACGCACACCAATTTCTTTTGCCCTGCGGGTAGCTTGCGCAGTAGAAAGGTTGATGAAATTCACTGAAGCAATGAGCAAAAGCAAAAGCGCTATGATAACAAGACTCTGCAAAGCAGGCATATGTGCTACACTCCGGCTGTTGTCGAATATGCCCAGGTTCTTATCGAAATGCAGTTCAGTCAAGGGTTGCGCATGAAACCAACCTGCATAATCACTGCCTTCTGCATCGTTCTCTACCACTTTATCATGCAGCATCAGTAATTGTGTTTCTAAACTGCTTAAGCTGGTACCTTTTTCCAGCTTAATAAAGAATTGTGAAT
>DAOLDI010000771.1:0-1047 GCA_035327445.1 Cyclobacteriaceae bacterium
TCAGCGCCTTGTATTAACAAGAGTGAATACCTCACTACTATTTATAGTGATGAGATTTACATAGGCTTCATTCATTTGAAAAGCCTGGAGAATAAAGTGGCCAAACAAATTGATGCAGAGCGAAAGCGAAATGGCCAATACAAAAACCTGCATGATTTTCTGAACCGGGTTGATTTAGGCCTGGAGCAATTGCGCATACTCATTCGCATTGGCGCTTTTCGCTTTACCGGAAAATCAAAACAAAAATTATTGTGGGAGGCCATGTTGTATTACAGCCACGCCAAGTCTGTTTCAAAAAGCAGCATGGATTTGTTTGATGAAGATATGGCTGATAGTCCGCTACCCCAACTGCAGCGCAATGCAACAGAAGATGCCTTTGATGAACTGGAATTACTGGGCTTTGCTTTGTGTGATCCGTTTTTGTTATTGGATACACCTGAGCGTGGAGATACAAATGCAAAAGAGCTGATGCATAAAATTGGCAGGCAAGTTAATATAGTAGGCTATGTAGTTACCATCAAAAACACCGGCACCGTAAAAGGCGAGCTCATGCATTTCGGAACATTTTATGATTGTAAAGGAGAAGTATTTGATACTGTTCACTTTCCTGATGTGGCCAAAAAATTTCCTTTTCGCGGAAGAGGCTTTTATGCCATCGAAGGAAAAGTAGTAGAGGATTTTGGTATGCCAATGATTGAAGTGAAGAAGATGGAGCGGCTTTCATATGTACATAAGAAAGATTTAAGTCTGATGACGGCTGAATCAGAACCAAGCAGTAATTAAATTATTCTATGAGCAAAGTACTTACCAGATTGAAAAACTTTATCCACCACCCTCACCCCCGCCTCTCGAATTTTCGGGAGGGGGACAAGTTTATATTTTTTTTGCTGAGCGTCTTTTAAAAGATAAGATAGACAAATTCCTTAGATAGTCCCTGCAGCTAATCCAATCGCAATTAAAAAAAGCAATACAGCTACAATGCGCTGTATAGTCAGGTAAGTAATCTTCTTCAGGAATTTGTTGCCGCTAAGCGCTCCGGCAAAGGCG
>DAOLDI010000772.1:0-1044 GCA_035327445.1 Cyclobacteriaceae bacterium
AGGCCTCTTGATAAATTTTTTTGCCCTGTTTGGTTTTAAAAAGGCATAAGTCTATCTTTGTGTCCCTTTTTAGGAGGGGTATTGATTTAAGAATATAAAACTAGCTAAAAGTGGATCATAACAGCTATAAAACAGCCAATTTGAACGCTTCTACCATACAACAAGATTGGTATGTAGTAGATGCAAGTTCTCAGGTTTTAGGCCGTCTGGCAAGTGAAATTGCCAAGGTAATAAGAGGTAAGCACAAGCCCGGATATACACCGCATACTGCCTGTGGAGATAATGTTATCGTTATAAACGCTGACAAAATCAGAATTACAGGAAAGAAGTGGGATGATAAAGAGTATTACTCTCATTCAGGATATCCCGGTGGTTTTAAAGTTAAAACTCCCAGAGAACTTAAAGCAAAGTCAGCTTCATTGATTATTGAAAATGCTGTTAGAGGCATGCTACCTAAGAACAGACTAGGCAGTGAGCTTTTCAGACATTTACATGTTTACAATGGCACTGAACATCCGCACGAAGCACAACAACCCAAAGAATTAAAATTCTGATAAATGGAAGTAGTTAATACAATTGGAAGAAGAAAAACATCAGTAGCCAGGGTTTATGTTAAACCCGGTAAAGGTAGTATTACCATTAACGATAAAGATCTTAAGGCTTATTTCGTTTCTGAAATTCTTCAAACGGCTGTTAAACAGCCTTTTGGTATTTTAAATAACGATGGCCAGTATGATGTAAACGTAAACGTTGAAGGTGGCGGAGTAAAAGGTCAGGCTGAGGCAATACGTATGGCAATAGCTCGTGCAATGGTTCAGATAAATGAAGAGCATAAGGCCCCTTTAAAGAAAGAAGGCTTGCTAACCAGAGATTCAAGAATGGTTGAGCGCAAGAAATATGGTAAAAGAAAAGCAAGAAGAAGATTCCAGTTCAGCAAGCGTTAATATTTAGATTGATGGCAGAAAAATTAACATATCAGGATTTATTGGATGCAGGTGTTCACTTTGGTCACCTCACCCGCAAGTGGAACCCCAAAATGGCGCC
>DAOLDI010000773.1:0-1029 GCA_035327445.1 Cyclobacteriaceae bacterium
TTTAGAGGACAATAAAGCCACAAACATGGAAAGAGTAATTGTAATAGCCTGTTACAAGCCTAAACCAGGCAAACAGGATGCCTTGCATCAGCTTTTGAAAACCCATATCCCACGACTTAAAGAACAGGGATTGGTGACAGAACAGATACCCATTCTGATGGAAGCAAAAGACCAAACAATTATTGAGGTATTTGAATGGAAATCGGCTGAAGCCATAGAAAGGGCGCATGGTAATCCGGTTGTATTAAAAATGTGGGAAGAGTTTAATGAAGTCTGTGAATATCTGCCGGTTAGTAAAATTGAAGAAACCAATAATTTATTTTCTGAGTTTAGCCCAATAGAGATTTACTAACTTTTTTCAATGTATGCCCTGCATATTTAGGGTGAAACTTACATATATAGTTTATCAATAGCAGTTTCAAACTTCTCTGCTAAGTCATTTCTCTTCAATTTAAATGAAGTAGTAAGTTCTTTACTTTCCACAGTCCACTCTTCATCACTTAAAATAAATTTTCTGATCCGCTCATGGCTCTGCAACTGTTCATTCAGGTAGTCTATCTCTTTTTGTATGCGGGCAATCACTTTGATATTATGCACCATATACTTTGGGGAAGTCCAATGAATTTTTTCTGCTTCGCACCATGCATGCAAAACTTCAAAGTTGGGAACCAGCACAGCACTTACCCATGGGCGGTTAAATCCAATGATTAAACATTGCAGTATAAAAGGAGAATTTTTAAAATGATTTTCCAGCGGTTGTGGGGCAATGTATTTACCTGCTGAGGTTTTAAAGATATCTTTCTTCCTGTCGGTAATTTGCAAAAAACGATGATGCACCATTTTCCCCACATCGCCAGTGTGCAGCCAGCCATCTGCAGTCATTACTTCTGCGGTTAAATCAGGGCGCTTGTAATAACCTTGCATGATATTAGGGCCCTTCACCAAAATCTCACCTTCTCCTTTCTCATCGGGATCAGCAATTTTTATTTGCACACCCGGCACGGCAATACCCACCGTACCAAAAAGATT
>DAOLDI010000774.1:0-1025 GCA_035327445.1 Cyclobacteriaceae bacterium
CAAAAACAATTTCTGATAAAGGCATTTCAAAACTCAACTCTACCCTGTCGGTGGTTAGGTATGACTGATTTTTTACAATACCTCTTTTGTCAATGCACAAACTCATGATGCTACCGATGTACTCTGATTTGGTAATGATCTGCGCTTTGATGTAAGGCTCTTCAATGAAATCCATGCGTGTGGGGTCAGGCATTTCAGATGGCGCGTTAATCAAACGTACCGAGCCGTCAGTCATGTTGGCTTTAAATTGCACAGATGGAACGGTAGTAATTACCGTCATGTCAAACTCACGCTCCAGGCGCTCCTGAATAATTTCCATGTGCAACATACCCAGGAAACCACAACGGAAACCGAATCCTAATGCGGCAGAAGTTTCCGGTTCCCACACCAGAGAGGCATCGTTCAGTTGCAATTTCTCCATAGAAGCGCGCAATTCTTCAAACTCTGTAGTATCTACCGGATAGATGCCTGCAAACACCATGGGCTTCACATCTTCAAAACCCTTCACTAATGCCTGGGTTGGCCGGTCTACATGGGTAATGGTATCCCCCACTTTTACTTCTCGCGCTACTTTAATTCCGGATATCATATAGCCAACATTACCTGCACTTATTTCCATTTTGGGCTGCTTCTCCATTTTCAACACACCTATTTCATCGGCCTCATAGGTTTTACCGGTGTTAACAAATTTTACTTTGTCGCCCTTTCTTACTGTACCATTAAAGACCCTGAAGTAAACTTCAATTCCTCTGAAAGAGTTGAACATCGAATCAAATATCATGGCTTGCAAAGGCGCATTCGGATCTCCCTTCGGAGGCTTAATTCTACCCACCACCGCGCGTAAAATTTCTTCAATACCAATACCTTCTTTTGCACTGGCATGAATAATATCTTCTCGTTTACAACCAATGAGATCCACAATTTCATCGGCCACATCTTCTGGCATGGCATGCGGTAAATCAATCTTATTCATCACCGGAATAATTTCCAGGTCATGCTCCAAAGCCAGATAAAGATTAGATATG
>DAOLDI010000775.1:0-1024 GCA_035327445.1 Cyclobacteriaceae bacterium
GTTGACCTCTGGAAACTGAGTGATAATTACATCAGACCCAATATTGCTGATCAACTTTCTATCGGATATTTCAGAAACGATCAAAACAACAGCATTGAATCATCAGTAGAAGTTTTTTATAAACAGGTTTTTAACAGCATTGATTTTAAAGATGGTGCCGATGTATTTCTGAATGAATTGGTTGCTGAAGATTTGCTACAAGGCATGGGTCAGGCTTATGGAGCAGAATTTCTCATCAGAAAAAATAAAGGTAAAGCAAGAGGATGGCTAGCCTATACCTATGCGCGCACACTTATGCAAATTGATGGCATCAATAGTAATGAACGCATTAACAACGGGGCATGGTATCCAACAAATTTTGATCGGCCCCACGACTTGAAGTTTTTTGCAGATTACCGCATGACTAACCGATTTAGCGTATCGATGAATTTTAACTATGCCAGCGGTCGCCCCATAACCCTGCCCGAGAGTTATTATATTATCTCAGGTACACCGGTAGCAAATTATTCTTTCAGAAATACCTATCGCATTCCAGATTACCACAGACTGGATATTGCTGCCACACTCGATGGTACCTTAAAAAAGAAGAAGCGGGCAGATGCAAGCTGGACAATTGGTGTTTACAATGTGTATGGAAGAAAGAATCCGTATTCAGTGTTTTTTCAAAGAGATGAGCGTGGCAACCTACAGGCTTACCGTCTGGCCGTTATTGGTCGACCCATATTTGCTGTAACCTATAACTTTACATTCTGATGAAGGCGAGGATAGTTGTTGTATTGTTAGTCTTGGCTGCTGCCTGTATTGATCCCATCAATTTCAGGGTACGCGATGCATCTGGTGATCTGGTAGTTGAAGCCTGGGTGTATGATGAAGCCGGCAGCTCTTATGTAAGACTGAGCAGAACTTTGCCGGTAGGTGCCAATCCAAATTTTCAGGCTGTGAGTAATGCTTCAGTTGTTGTGGTTGATGAAAGCGGAATTGTTAATAATTTTATTGAAACCCAACAAGGAGTCTATGAAGCTGA
>DAOLDI010000776.1:0-1023 GCA_035327445.1 Cyclobacteriaceae bacterium
GGCCATGTAAATATCTGTTCCTCCATAACCTCCGGGCCTGTCGCTGGTAAAGTAAATTGTTTTACCATCGCGGGTAATAGAAGCAGAACTTTCCAGGTACGGACTGTTAATTCCTTCAACCGGTCTCGGATCACTCCAATCACCTTTCTCATCTTTTAAGGAATAATAAATATCACCCCCATTACTGTCTTTATACAGGAACAATTCTTTTCCATCGGGTGAAAGGTTTACACTTGCGTTATGATAACGGGTATTAATGGGCGGACCTATATTTTTTGCACGTTGCCATTCTCCATTTATTTTTTCTGAGTAAAAGACTTCTTCATAATATTCATAATCTTCTGCCAGAGAAGGGTTCACATTATCATCGGGTCTTCTTGAGGTAAACACCATAAAGGTACCGTCTTCATTTACAGTAGGCGCATAATCGGGCCACTCAGAGTTGATACGTTCATCTAAATGTGTAATGGTCACATCAACCGGATTAGCCATGTAAATCATGGCGTTTTGACATTCAAAGATGTGCTTGTTAACAGATTTAAGCTTTTTGTCTTTATCAGGATCTTGAGACCTAACTACCTGCAAATAATATCTGTTGTAAAACTTAATGGCATTTTCAAAATCTTCAGCATGATGATAGCCTTGGCCGAGATAATAAAAAATATCAGGGTCAACTGCCGGGTCAAGCTCATAAGCCATAATAAGATGCGGCACGGCAAATTCCCTGTTAATGGTTAACATAATGGCCCTGCCCGCCATTAAATGGGCTTTGGCGCTAGCAGGGTTAAAGGCAACTGCTTGTAAGAAAAGATCTACCGCCTGCTTTCTGTGCGCATAATCAAAGATCTCCATGCCCAACTGATAGTATTCCTCAGATCGGGCAATATCTTCTTCATCCTGCGAAAAAGAGGTAGTTGTACACAGTATGCACAAGCATACGCTAAAGCCAAGTAATCTCATAAGCCAACTATTAAAAGTAAATCACTAAAATAAATAAAATGATTTACACCCTACTGCGAAGGC
>DAOLDI010000777.1:0-1023 GCA_035327445.1 Cyclobacteriaceae bacterium
ATCATCATCAACCAGGCACACATGTTTGGTATGTCTGATCTGCACCAGATGCGCGGAAGAGTGGGGCGCTCAAACAAAAAAGCATTTTGCTATTTACTAACACCACCTGCATCTCAATTAAGTTCAGATGCGCGCAAGAGATTGAGTGCCCTCGAAGAGTTTTCAGATTTGGGCGATGGTTTTAAAGTGGCCATGCGGGATCTGGACATACGCGGAGCCGGAAATTTATTAGGCGCAGAACAAAGCGGTTTCATTAACGATCTGGGCTTTGAAACCTATCATAAAATTCTGGATGAAGCTGTTCAGGAATTAAAAGAAACCGATTTCAAAGAATTATTTGCTTCAGAGCTGGCACAAAAGGCAAAAGTTTTAGTACAAGATTGTGTAATTGAAACCGACCTTGAAATTCTGATTCCGGAAGATTATGTAAGCAATATCACAGAACGCTTACAATTGTATACCCAGCTTGATAACCTGAAGTTGGCAGAGGAAATTGAAAAGTTCAAGATATCAATGCGCGATCGTTTTGGTCCGCTGCCGCAAGCTACTGAGGAACTAATCCGATCGGTAGAATTAAGATGGCTAGGAGAAAAGCTGGGCTTCGAAAAAATCAGTTTGAAAAATGAAAAGTTGCGCGCCTGGTTTGTGAGTGGAAAAGAAGAATACTATAAATCAGAAACATTCGGTAAAATTCTGGAATACGTGCAAATGCATCCGCGTACATTCCGCATGCGCGATATGAGCAGCAAATTGATCCTCCAGTCAGAAAATATCGATTCAGTAGATGCCGCCATACAACTCTGTAAATCTCTTTATGAATACACTATACCGGTACATGCTGAGAGGTTTTAATTTAATGAGCCCGCAATAAGGCATAACATCTCATCGTTTTGCATTGGGTCTACATTTAAGAGCCTGTTTTTCAAACTTTTAAAATTGATTTGTTGGAAATCAGTTGAATATATATTTATATTAGCATTTACTTTTTTGATATAACATGAGAAAAATGAATTATCTGAGAGG
>DAOLDI010000778.1:0-1023 GCA_035327445.1 Cyclobacteriaceae bacterium
TCCAGGCGCGAACAGCATTGGCAAAATTCTTATACAGATTCGCAAATGCTTCAAGATAACCTTCGGGATGGCCTGATGGTGTGCGTGAATTATCTTTCGCTACTTGTGATAAATAGCCTGTACCGGCACGATAAACCTGCATGGGTTCATCAATCATGCGAAGCACCAAGGAGTTAGGTTCTTCCTGTCTCCATTCCAGTCCGCCTTTCTCTCCGTAAACTTTGATGTTCAAATTATTTTCAACACCGGCCGCAACTTGCGTGGCAATCAAAACACCACTTGCACCTTTTGCAAAACGTAACAGCATGGCGCTGTCATCATCCAGTAATCTTCCTTTCACAACTGTATTCAGCTCTGCGCAGATTTCAGCAATGCCATCATCCAAAATATATTCAGCGAGATTAGCTGCATGTGTTCCGATATCACCAATCGCTCCGCCCAATCCAGAGCGCTTAGGGTCAGTTCTCCACGATGCCTGTTTTTGTCCGCTTTGCTCAAGATTAGTTGCCAACCAGCCTTGTGGATATTCCACAAATACTTTCCTGATTTTTCCCAGTTTGCCAGATTTCACAATACTCCTTGCCTCTTTTACCATTGGATATCCGGTGTATGTGTGTGTTAAGGCAAGCACAAGACCTGATTTATGTACAAGCTTCTGTAAACTCTTTGCTTCTGCAACAGAAAAAGCGAGGGGCTTATCAATAATTACATGAAAGCCATTTTCAAGTGCAAGCTTTGCGGGTGCATAGTGCATGTGATTGGGCGTTACAATAGCAACGAAATCCATGCGAACAGATTCAGGCAGTGCTTTCTCTTTATTAATCATCTCTTCAAAGCTTCCGTAGACGCGAGATGAGTCAATAAATAATGCTTCACCGGTTTCTTTAGATTTTTGCGGATTGCTGCTGAAGGCTCCACAGACCAATTCTATTTGTCCGTCTAAAGCAGCAGCCTTGCGGTGTACCCCACCGATAAAAGCATCCAGGCTTCCGCCAATCATGCCCATTCTTAGCTTTCTGTTCT
>DAOLDI010000779.1:0-1022 GCA_035327445.1 Cyclobacteriaceae bacterium
GTAAGAAAATTATTACCTGCCGGTCCTGTTATAAGACTTATTGCCTGGGGTACCGCATTGAAAGTAAGGTTCCAGTCTGAAAGACATCCAGCTGAGCAGGAATAGTTGCCAGCTAAATTACCGTCTAAGCGGACAGTTATCTGAGTCTGTGCATCGGTTTCGTGCCTGGCCTGGGTGGCGGTTAACTGGCCATAGCTAATCTGAAAACTTAAGAGGATGGCAGCGGCAGCAAGTAAAAAATTTCTTCCCGGCATAGTCTGGTTCAGGTTCAAAAACTAAAAATAAGTAATTACACTTTGTCAGCAAAAATGGCATGGCAAGTTTTACCGATCTGGTATTTATTCAGCCAGGGCTGAGGCGGTAACCTCATTTAAGCCTAATGCCATTTTTTATACTGAATCTTATCAAAAAATAAGCTTCATAATAAATATAGTATGGGCTTACCGCTGATAGCAGATAAGCCCTATATACTTAATCATCTTATCGTTTCAGAATTCTTCTGCTCAAAATGCCTTCTGCTGTTCTGATTCTCAGGATATAAACACCTGCCTGATAAGCCTGCATCTCAATGCGATGCTCATCATAGAAGCTCGCCTCATAAACAACTCTTCCACTGATGTCATATAATGCCAGAGCCGCCTCTGTATCTGCTCTTCCCGTTTTCACCTGCAATACATCTGTTACAGGATTGGGATATACAGATACTGTGATCGCTTCTGCAGCGAAATCAATTGCCTTGCTGCTCAACATAAACCTGTTGTTGATGGCCTTACTGCCTGCCATGATCCTGAATGGGTAAGTACCAACTTCATGCAATGGCATCGTCTTCCTTTCCAATAAGTCGATAAAGTATAAAGGCTCATGCATCTGGAACTGATCAAGGTTGGCAAAGCTTAAGCTATACATGCCTGCTCTGTTAATCTTCAATCCTATGGGTATCTCAATCACATCTCTTCTCTCTTCCAAACCATACACCAATAACTCACTTTGCTGCTCATTCAAAAAGTATACATCCATCTCTT
>DAOLDI010000780.1:0-1015 GCA_035327445.1 Cyclobacteriaceae bacterium
GGGATACCACTTATTTATCGGATGGTGTTGGCACCGGCCTCGCACTGTGGACAGGCATTTTGTATGTAGGCTATAACCTGGGGGTGTACCCGGCTTCTATGTTTACCTATAAGAATATTCAAACACGCAAGCAAAGTATAATAGCAGGATTAATTGCCGGTCTGCTCATGACCTTCCCCTGGTTCCTCACTTACTTCGCCATCATGGCTTTTTATCCTGATGCGCAAGTGCTCGAAGCCGGTGTGCCCTGGCTGCAGATGTTGCAAAATTTTCATCCGGCTTATGTCATTGCATTCAGCATTGTTGTCGGCTGGACGTTAATTGAAACAGCCACCGGCATGATTCACGGTTTCATCGGGCGCATTGATAATGAACTGAAGCAAAAGGGGAGGCCACTCAAAAAAATGAGCAAGGCATATATCGCGCTCGCAGCACTGCTTGCTGCGCTCTTGCTTTCACAAATCGGTATCATTGATTTGGTGGCCAAAGGTTACGGCTTCATGGCTTATGCTCTGATTACGGTGTATGCCTTACCAATTTTGTTTTTCTCTTTTAAGATTATGTCTGGTAAATGAATATTAGTTTAACTGTCCCCCTCCCGATTATTCGGGAGGGGGACAGTAGTGGCTAGTGTAGATATCTGTATTGCTGAGTATTGCGTAAAGCAGAAATGTAAATGGGCTGAGGTCTTCACTCTTCCGAAACCTCAACAATACTTATAATGCTGAAAGTAAAGTACGATTCAACGCCAATACTGGTATCAGGTCTTTTCTTTGCCGGAAGTTCAGCTGCGAAGCCATTGAAAATTACCGGGGTATTTTCTTCGAACTCTGCAGCCAGCCCGCAAGGGATGTAAACCTCAAAGCTGTCGATTGTTCCAGGCACATGATGCCTGATTACCCTTTGCTTAAAGCGATCATCATACATGATTGTGCCCTCTTTATCTTCCACGCTGATTGTATTCTCCTGATTACAAGGATTGATATCCGAATCGCAGGCGGATAGCAGGAGCAGG
>DAOLDI010000781.1:0-1010 GCA_035327445.1 Cyclobacteriaceae bacterium
CATAGAAGCTTCGGTACTTTTATCGCTGCTGAGATTAGCCAATTCAAGCCAGGCGCTGGCGATTATTTCATGATTATGTTGAGATATTTCTGCTTCATCAGCCTCAAAAAGAAATCGAATGTCATAATGATGGTGCAGCGGCATACTTTTCCTGGCCGGAATGGGGTGGATATCCAGGTCAAAAATCTGACTGGATAAAACTTTCAGGCTTACTAAACCGGTTTCTTCGCGGGCTTCTTTCAAGGCAACATGTAAAACATGTTCATCTCCATCGGCATGGCCTCCGGGCTGCAGCCACCTGTTTAATTTTTTGTGATGGATGAGCAGGCATTTGCTTGCCTCAGCATTGATGATCCATGCCGAGCAGGTGATATGTCCCGGCAGGTGCGTACGCAGGTAAGCATCAGGATGCTTGAGTAAGTCGAGAAAATCTGCTTTGAATTTTTCTTCTTCCTGAAACGTGCTGTGATAGTGTTGTAATGAGTTTATTAATTGTGTCCGATCTTCAATTAAACTCATTCAATGATGATGGTTACTTTGTTGATTTTCTTTTCAACCAGTTTTTCAGTTGCTACACCACCACCAATATTGCTCATATCTTCTTTTTCAACCAGTACATAATATTTGATGCTCTTCAGATTTCTGATTTTAACCATTCCGCTTTTATCGGTAGTTAAAGTTTCACCTGCCTGGTTGCTTTCTTTTTTATAATCTTCTTCATTTTCAAATAGTCTTACACTGGCGCCTTCTACAATATTGCCCAGACTATCTCTAACAGTAATATGTAATTGGGTTGAAACGATTTGCGCTGCATTTAAAAACACAAGGGCAAATAAGATGACTGTGCATGAACGAAGAGTAGTTTTCATAGTAAAAGTTATTTTTATCTGAGTAATAATACACTGCCACGTTTTTCCTGTACACCACGCTCGGGCCGGTAAACACTGATGTATTTCACCACATAAGCATACTGACCTCCGGGAAGTGGTCTGTTCACGTCATTGTTATAA
>DAOLDI010000782.1:0-1004 GCA_035327445.1 Cyclobacteriaceae bacterium
TAAGCAAAAATATGTAGCCTTAGCAGATATGAAATTCAGACGTGTTGACAGAGATTATGCTTCGCTCGTGTTTCTTACAGATGGAGACAGGAAGGTGATGATGTCGGGTGATACGTATTTATACCGCGATAGTGCCTTTATGAATTGGTTGCTGCGCATTGTTATGCTGCTTTGGGTTTTGGTAGGATTGAGTTTGGTAATTGCCTTACTTGTCTGGCTCATCATGTGGTTAACTAAGAACATCAGCTTCAAAGATTTTCGCGTAAGAGCTTTACCCGCGCTGGCTTTTATATCATTTGCTTTCGCGCTGTTCTGTTTTATTGATTTAACCCAGTTGAAAAATATAACTACCTCAAATGATGTAAACTGGAGAACAGCCGGTATCTTTTTAGGCACGCTCTTACTGGCGGTTTTTGCCGTACTGGGCATTTGGCAAATTATGCGTCACTTGCGGAACTATAAGAGTACTGCACTGAAAATTTACTTGCTGGTATCTGCCACGCTTATGTTGATGGCAACACTTTATTTCGGACTTTATGATTGGATAGGCCTAAAGGTTTGGACTTATTGAGGTGTGGTTTGTTATGCGTTGTTAGTTCTTGACATAAGCTAATAACTATAAACTAAATTCTCTTATTGCAGTTTAGGATTTTGATTGTGACGATCTTTATCTCGCTTGCTTTTCTTGTCCATATTTTTTTTCAATGCTTCAGTTAAATCAACACCTGTTTGATTAGCCAGGCAAATCAGTACCCAAAGAACATCGGCCATTTCATCGCCAATATCTCTGCCTTTATCACTTTCTTTTTCCGATTGCTCCCCATACCTTCTGGCCATAATGCGTGCCAGTTCACCCACCTCTTCTGTAAGTATAGCCATGTTGGTGAGTTCATTGAAGTAGCGTACCCCATGGGTTTTAATCCATTCATCAATGCTTTGCTGGGCTTGTTGTATTGTCATGTTCTTTTATCGATTAAATATTGATTTCGAAGATAAGGATTTAA
>DAOLDI010000783.1:0-1001 GCA_035327445.1 Cyclobacteriaceae bacterium
TTACGCTCGTTCGATTGGAATACCATTTCCCCCCAGCGGTTGTAAATGTAAATCTGAAACTCGTTTGTTATAAAGAATGAGAACACATTGAAGTTGGTATTTACACCACCGGGCCTGAAAGCGTTAGGTGCTATGATTTTGGGTTGACAGTCGTTGATCACTTCAACATCAGCGATGGTAGTACAACCAAAATCGTTAATTAATTCTGCGGTATAAATACCCGGATCTCTGGCAATAAGCACAGGGTTATTGTTGATAAAATTATTATTCAGGAACCATGAGAATTGCAGGAAGCCGGTACCCGGATCCAACACAACTTGTGAAGATTCTATATCCGTATTATCAGGATCATTACAGATGATGGCGGTATTAGGCAGGTTGGCCGGATAGGCAGGCAAAAGCGTAATACCTAATGCTGTTGCTGCACTGCAAGATCTGAATTCAACTTCAACACGATAATTACCCGGCCTGGAATCAGTTAATTGTGCGCCAGCCTGACCGGGAATGATATTGCCCGGTTGATTATTAGTCGAATAAAACCAGGTGAATACCGGACTGCTAAGATTGGTATTGGCAGTTAAAGTAAACGGAGCTCCATTATCGCATGCAATAGTGGATGTAAGGTTTACAGTGACTTCACCTACAACTTCAGCAATGAGTGGTGCAGAAGTAAATTCACAACCGCTTTGGGTATTTCTTACTCTAACTACATAAGAAGCACCATCATCAGTTCTGTCTGCAATAATTTGATTGCCGCCTTGTATTACAGCTCCATTTCTGGTCCATTGATACGTGAAAGTCCCACTGTTTGCAGTAGTAGCTGCCAAGGTAACCTGATCTTCACATGGATCTGTAGCTGTAATGTTTACGGTATTTTGATCCAGCAATACATTGATGCTTTGTGTATTCGGACAAAATGTATTGTTGATATCACTTACCACAACAGTGTACTCACCAGATTGATCTACGTTGATGAGACGAATGTTATTGGCACCTGTAAT